>NZ_VPBA01000015.1:0-73689 GCF_013418945.1 Acinetobacter sp. YH12112
TTAAGTTCTTTATCCGACATAGACACCAACATATCAAACCGTCCGCTAAGAAAATTGCAACAGCGCATATTCTAAAAGCGGACATTTTTACTTTGGAGAAACCGGACATTTCTATTTTGGAGTTACAACTCTCGTTTCGTATAACAGCCATTATGTTAAATGAATGATAATTGACATTTTGTTCATTAATACTGATATGCAACGAATTTTATTATATGTCACCCCTCAATTACAAATATAAATGACTGCTCGTCTAATCATCTCCATTACACAATTAAATGTTAAAATGCATAGCTACTTCATCTAAGATAAAATATATGTATCCAAATCTACAGCACAGCTTCGAAAACAGCGTCATTCTCGTTGTAGAAGATGATTATGATATTGGTGACATTCTTGAAAAATACATAAAAAATGAAAACATGCAGGTCATCCGTGCATTGGATGGACAACAAGCTTTAGAGTGCCTAAAAGCCAACTCTATCGACCTGATTCTCCTTGATATTAAATTACCCAAACTAAATGGCTGGGAAATTCTACAAATCATCCGTCAAACAAGTCATTTACCTGTCATTATGCTGACTGCCTTAGATGATCAAGTGAATAAGATCATGGGGCTAAAAATGGGTGCTGATGACTTTATTATTAAGCCATTTAACCCAAACGAAGTGATTGCACGAATACAAGCCGTACTTAGACGAAGTACAAGCCAAAATATGGAAATAACTAATATTATTCGTTATAGAAATATTGAAATTAATCCAGATCATCATCAAGTTTACATTTCAAATGGTCAAAGAAATCAGTTGCTCAACCTTACGTTAACTGAGTATAAGATACTGTTTTTGATGGCAAAAACACCGAATAAAGTCTTTACACGTAATGAATTGATCCAAAACTGTATGCCTGAAAGTGATGCTTTAGATCGCACTGTAGATAGCCATATCAGCAAATTACGCAAAAAACTTGAAGAAAATGATGTAAATGGCTTATTAATCAATGTCCGTGGCGTGGGGTATCGCTTAGATCAAAATCATGAAATTTAACTTTTTTAAAAATTCTGTTGGAATTAACTTCCAGTTTATTATCATGATGAGCCTATTCAATTTAGGCATTACGCTGTTATCTTTCATGATTGGCTATTTTGTTTATAGCTGGGCGATAAAAATAGGTTTTCTAAATACACAAGTTATTAATTCAAATGAATTTTCAGTTACCTCCGTTGACTTTATCTGGCTGTTTTTAGTGCTATTAACAGGCTTTTTTCTTTCTACTATCCTCGCCTTTAAATATGGAAAACGCTATACACAGCCAATTAGTGATTTAGCAGATGTTATTCAACAAATTCAACAAGGCAATTTAGCACTCAGAATTAAACAGCCACATCATGATATTCCACATGAAATCAAGTCTCTTATTGAGAACTTCAATGAAATGGCAAACCAACTTGAAGTATCAGTTAAGAATTCAACTGTTTGGAATGCTGCAATTGCACATGAATTACGAACACCTGTGACAATATTACAAGGTCGCTTGCAAGGTATTGTCGATGGTATATTTATTGCCGATAAAGCTTTACACCTAAGCTTATTGAACCAAGTCGAAGGCTTATCTTACCTTGTGGAAGATTTACGGACACTGACACTTATTGAAAATAAACAATTACGATTAGAACTAGAAAAGACCAATTTAAAAAATAGTATTGAAAAATGTCTGCAGATGTTTAATGAACGGTTTCATGTTAAAGGTTTAACTATTGTTTTAAATTTGACGGATAAATTGGTTTGCGTTGATATAAGAAGGATGGAACAGGTCTTTATTGCATTGTTCTCTAACTTTCTAAGATATTCGAATGCTGGAAAAATAAATATTACATCTGTAACCACAGCAGAACATTGGGTATTGACGTTTGAAGATGAAGGTCCTGGTATTGATGAATCGCATCTTAAACACCTGTTCAAACCCTTCTATCGACTGGAAGACTCTAGATCATGTCTAGATGGCGGTACTGGATTAGGCTTGGCAGTGATTGATGCAATTATTGAAGCACACCAAGGTCATATTTATTATTCTAAATCCAAAAACTTAGGTGGCAGCTGTTTTACTATTCAACTAAATCGTAAGACATCAACTCATTTATAATGTGTTAAGTTCAGATTAATACGGCTTAATTTAAACCATAAATTTAAGATAAATTGATGTCTGAACTTAACCATTCTGTTTGATGATCCTCAAATAAATTTCATCACAATGAATTCTCATCTCGATATTTAGCTAGCATAAAAAATACCACAATGGAGAGTATCCCGATGATAATCCCTGCTGTTAATAATAAATTAACATGAGCTGAACTGAAGGCAATTTTACCTGCGTTAATCAATGCTGTACCTTGTTCAACGGGTAACTGGCTCGCCACTAAATAGGTATCACCAATCGAAAGTCTGGCTTTTTCTGCTAAAACAGCAGTTAAATCTGACGGCACTTGAAGATGACTGCCAAATATATAGGCCATGAAAACACCAAATAAAGTAATACCTAGTCCTGTACCCAGTTCATAACCTGTACTTTCAAGTGAACCTGCCGCACCGCCCTTTTCTGCAGGTACTGAGCCCATGATCGCAATGGATGAAGCTGTTAAACCAATACTCAGTGTTAATCCAATCGAAGCTAAAATAAAGGGAACGATGATTCCCGGATGATGAAAATCTGAATAACTCAAACTGACCAACGCAATTGCTGCCAATATTAATGACATGGTCGCAACCAGACGGAGTCCAAATTTATTGGATAAAAAACCAGCAATAGGCCCGCCAATAGCGGCCGCAACCATAATCGGAACCATAAAAAGACCGGCTTGCAGCGGTGTTAAACGAATGACATATTGCAGCTCCATTGCCAAAGTTAACTCAACCCCTGCCAAAGCGCCTGCAGCAACCATTGCCATAATAATGCCGGCTAAAATAGCAGGACGTGAAAATAGCGAAAGATCTAGCATCGGCTGAGGAGAATTCAGCTGTTTGCGTACAAATATGGTTAATAAGCCGATAGATAAAACGACCAAAGGCAAGACAATCAACAACGACTGTTTACCGCCTAAGCCTGCTTTTAGTGCATATACAAACGAAATCAAACCGACAATCAGCAATAGCGCTTGACCAAATGCCCAATGTCCAGGGGTTATAGCTTCTTTTCGGGACAATAAGAAATAGCACATTGGTGCGACAACCAGCATGATTGGGACGTTAATCAGGAAAACTGAACCCCACCAGAAATATTCTAACAATCCCCCACCAATGAGCGGTCCAATGGCGGCACCGGCTGATCCGATTGTGCCCCAAATACCCAGCGCAATGGCACGTTCGCGACTGTCTTCGAAGGTTCTGCGAATAATACCCAATACACAGGGCATAATCATGGCACCGCCTAATGCTAATAAAGCACGTGCGGCAATCAGCATAGAAGCCGTTTGGGAAAATGCCGCAAGGACTGAGGCAATTCCAAATATAACCAAGCCAATCAGCAGAATCTTACGATTGCCGACTCGATCAGCCAAAGTTCCCATCGGAACTAAAAGTCCAGCCATAAGTAATGGATAAATATCAATAATCCATAAGACTTGGTTACTTGTGGCACTCAGCGATTGGGTTAATGAGGGAACCGCAACATGCAGTACAGTCATATCAATCACAATCGGCAGAAATGCAAGCACGACAGCGAGCAATATCCACCAGCGTTTCGGATCAAGATTGGTAGCTTTCATGATTAAACCTATATTGATGGTTTATTAAATCAATTCTGAAATAAAGATGTAAATGAAAGATTTGTTGTGGGCTAAACTCGTTAACCCACAGCTTTTATTCTCAGTTTTGATGCTTAATGTGCCGCTTTACGTTTCGAGAATTTCTCAACCATGCTCATGACGACAATAAAGAAAATCGGTACAAAAATAACAGCTAGAATTGTTGCGCTGATCATGCCGCCAAAGACGCCTGTACCAATCGCTTTTTGAGTTTCAGAACTAGCGCCACTGGCAATGACTAAAGGAATAACGCCACAGGTAAATGCCAAAGATGTCATTAGGATTGGACGTAAGCGCAATTTAGCGGCTGCAACGGTTGCCTCCACTAAACCCATTCCTTCTTCTCTTAGTGCTTTTGCAAACTCAACAATCAAAATAGCATTCTTTGCAGATAGACCAATAATCGTGATCATGCCGACCTTAAAGAAAATATCATTTGGCATACCACGTAACATTACTGCTAAAAAGGCGCCAATCAACCCTAGAGGGACAACTAGCATCACAGAGAATGGAATTGACCAGCTTTCATAAAGCGCTGCCAAGACAAGGAAAACGACTAACATCGACAACAGTAATAAAAACAAGGTTTGTGATTCCGACTGTTTTTCTTCTAGAGAAATCCCAGTCCACTCATAACCCACACCTTTCGGAAGTTGTTCAATCAAATTTTCCATCTCAGTCATGGCTTGTCCTGAAGATATACCTGCTGCTGGACTGCCAGAAATACTCAATGATGGACGACCGTTGTAACGATTGTATTGTTGTGGGGAATGTTGCCAAATTGGAGTAATTATTTCAGACATTGAAACCAATTTACCGCTTTGACTGTTCACCTTAATCTGAAGAATATCTTCAATACTCATGCGTGATTTGGCATCAAGTTGCACAATGACTTGCTGCATACGGTCATGATTTGGAAAATCATTGATATACATCGAACCCATTGAGGTTGAAATAATATCGGTCACATCACTGAAATTAACACCTAATGCCTGCAATTTATCTCTATCAATTTTAAGCTGTACAGAACTGCCATCTGGCAAACCTTCAGGATAGACCTCCGCCACGATTTTACTTTGTGCTGCTAATGCTAAAAGCTGATCTTGTGCTTCTCTTAAAGCAGGCATGCCAATATTGCCACGATCTAATAATCTCAGTGAAAAACCAGATGAGTTACCCAATTCATCAATTGCTGGTGGTAACACAGACATGGTTTGACCTTCTGAACTTTCAGCCATCGCTATATTGGCATTATTCACGACTTCTTGTGCCGTAATAGTACGCTCTTCGAATGGCAATAGATTGGTAAAATACATCGCTGTATTCTGACCAGATCCACTAAAACCAAAACCTAAGACCGCCATATTGTCTTTAATCCCCGTTTCTTGGTCTAAATAATTTTGAAACTCAGCAACGACTTTACGGGTACGTTCTTGAGTTGCATCCGCAGGAAGTTGAATCGAAGTCATAAACCACCCCTGATCTTCTTCTGGCATAAACGCAGTCGGAACGTGTTTAAAACTAAAAATCAGCACAATGACAATGCCTAAGAAACATAACATTGCGAGGGTTTTATGTTTAATTACTTTAAATAAACTGCGTTCATAGCGATTGTTCAGCTTCTCAAAACTGCGATCAAACGATGCAAAAACACCCTTTTTCTGATGGTCTTGATCAATCGGTTTTAACATCGTTGCACATAACGCAGGGGTTAATGTCAGTGCAAGGAAAGCTGAGAATAAAATTGAAACCGACATGGTAATGGTGAACTGACGATAGATAATCCCCACTGAGCCTGACGCCAATGCCATCGGCAAGAATACAGCGGCTAACACTAAGGTGATGCCAATAATCGGATTGGTAATTTCCTTCATGGCTTTAGATGTGGCTTCAACTGGAGATAAGCCTTCTGTCGCCATAATGCGTTCAACATTCTCAATGACCACAATCGCATCATCGACAATAATCCCGATCGCAAGCACCATACCGAACATGGTCAGCACATTAATCGAAAAACCAGCAAGCAGCATGACTGAGAATGTGCCAAGCAATGCAATCGGTGCAACAATCGCCGGAATTAAGGTGTATCGAACATTGTGTAAAAAGATAAACATGACAATAAAAACTAATGCCATAGCTTCAAGCAATGTCATGATTACTTTTTCAATCGAGATTTTTACAAAAGGTGCAGTGTCGTAAGGTATAGAGAATTTCATACCATCAGGCAGTGCTGAACCTAACTGTTCAATTTTCGCTTTAACACCTTCTGCAGTCTTGACAGCGTTGGCACCAGGACTCATTTGTATCGCCACAGCTGTAGAGGCTTTGCCATTTTCTAAAATCGCAAAGTTATACATCTGTGCCCCGATTTCGACACGAGCGACATCCGACAGTCGAACATTGGCGCCATTTTGTTGAGCACGTAAACTAATTTTCTTGAATTGCTCTACAGTTTCTAATTGACCTTGAGCAGTTAAAGGAATAGTAATTTGTTGCCCCGTCAAAGCAGGAACATCACCAATACGACCTGGTGATATCGGCAAGTTTTGGTTTTGGATGGCTGTATTCACATCTTGAATACTCAATCCATAAGAAACCAAACGATCTGGATCGACCCAAATCCGCATGGCTTTTTCAGCACCAAAATTTTGGACTTTACCAACACCGTCAACCCGCTTTAATTCTTCAATCACATAGCGAGTCATATAGTCACTGACATCAATTTCACTATATTTGCCATTCGGTGAACTTAAGCCCACCATCATTAAAAAACCAGACGACGCAGCATCGACCATCAGCCCTTGTTGTCGCACTGTTTGAGGTAAGCGTGACTCAATGGCTTTAATTTTGTTTTGCACATCAATTTGTGCAAGTTCTACATCTGTACCTGGTTTAAATGTTGCGGTGATTGTTGCTGTTCCAGAACTATCTGAACTTGAACTGTAATAAAGTAAGTTTTTGACACCTGACATTTCCCGCTCAATCAAGGTCACAACACTATCATTCAATGTTTTTGGCGTAGCACCTGGATAGATTGCCGTAATACTAATCTGTGGTGGCGCAACACTTGGGAATCGTGCAATAGGTAACTTGGGGATGCTTAGTACACCCAACAGAATAATAAATAAAGCAATCACCCATGCAAAAATAGGACGCCTAATGAAAAATTGGGACATTATTGCTGTCCTCCATTTTCCTTAATATTTGTAGGTTGCCACTGCTTAATTTTTAATTTTTGCTCAGGCTGTATACGATCAGCCCCTTCAACAATGACTTTCTCACCTGCTTGTAACCCTTGTTTGATCACATAGTTATTTTGATAACGTTGACCAAGCTGAACAGGCTTGCTTTGCGCTAAACCTTTTTGATTAACAATCGTAACATTGGCTTTACCACTAATATCATGTTGAATCGCTTGTTCTGGAACTAGGAGCGCATTTTCAACTTGAGCTCGGCTCATATTGACTCGAACATACATGCCTGGCAAAAGTTTTTGATTTTCATTATTGGCTAAAATACGGATTGTGACATCACCCGTATCAGGATCAACTTTAGTATCCGAAAATAGGATTTCACCTGTAACGTTATAAGGTTTACCCTGACTATTTAGGATTTCAACCGTATGTTTGGTATTTGACACGTCACCTTGCTGTAAAGCTTCCTGTAGTTTTTCATAATCACTAATTGATTGCTTTACATCAACATAGACTTTATTAATCTGTTGTATTACGGCCATTGCATTAGTATCACCTTGACCAACTAATGCACCCTCAGTCACTAAGATTTCACCAATCGTTCCCGAGATAGGGGCTGTAACAGTCGCATATTTAAGATTAAGTTGTTGTCTGCTTAACATGGCTTGCATTTGCGCCACATCGGCTTTTGCTTTTTGATAATCTGCTTCGGTATTGTTGTATTCCTGCTGACTAACCGCATTTACTTTTACTAATTCAGTGTAGCGTTTTAACAGCACCTGCAAACGTGTCACCTCAGCTTGTGCACGGTTTAAAGTGGCTTGATTGCTTTTTACATCTGCCTGAAATATTTCAGAATTCAATTTAAAAAGCGGTTGACCTGCTTGCACATAAGAGCCTTGCTTAAAAAGTACTTTATCAACAATTCCACCTACTTGCGGGCGAATTTCAGCAATACGGTAAGCGACAACACGGCCTGGAAGATTTTCAATTAAATTCATGGAATGCGGTAATACCGTGATGGTACTGACAACCGCTGGTGGCATTTCTGTTGGGGACTGTTCAGCATCTTTGGCTTGTGTACAGCCGATTAAAAGTACAGTTGTAATAAGTATTGAACCTATTAAATGATAATGTGTTGACATGCTTTTTCAGAGGGGGGGTTTTAGATACTACTATTTTGAAATAGCAGTGTTTATGAATTGCTGATGTTGTGTGGAGATTGTGTGGAGATTGTGTGGAGAGATTAAAAGATTTATTTTTTAATGACACGCTTAAACAGCGTGGCTTGTAAATTAGTATAAATAATTTTGTTGTTCTACAATTTTGATCGTATCTTAGTTTTTTCTCATAGTTCATGAACTTTAAAATTCTAAACCAAGACTAATATTTATATAAGCAATTGAAAATACAATACATAGTTTCTTTATACACTTATGAAGTGAACTTTAGGTGAACATAAGTTAAATAGAAATTTTTAATTAGTTCAGCACAAACGTACAATCTTTAAGGCCTATAACTCGATACCGTTCTCTCTTTGATGTTTATTGCTATCTAATTGAGTGAACTCTGTGGAAATATTTCTTTATACATTAAGCGTTATGTATAGCCCAGGCCCTGTAAATTTTATGGGGCTAAATTCTGGCCTTACAGGTCAATTAAAAAAGACTATAGGATTTTACCTAGGCATTGGTTTCGCCATGTTGATCTTATTCGTATTGTTTGGCTATATAGGTGAAGCTGTTATTCCACATGGATTGATTCATTATATTGCTTTAGCGGGTGCAATTTATACATTCTACTTGGCTATAAAAATGATTAGGGCGAATGTAGAAACAACTCAACAGCAAGAAAGCCATCTAACATTCTTAAATGGCTTATTTATTCAGTTATTAAATCCAAAAGCCATTCTCGTCATTCTACCTGTTACGACAATTATGTACCCTGCAGCCAAAATCACAGGAATCATGATCTTGATAGTTTCTTTACTGATTTCACTTGGTGCTGTTGGCGCACCATTCACCTATGCTCTGGTTGGAAAAGTATTAGGCAACAAAATTGCTAATCCTATCTGGTTTAATCGGCTAAATAAGCTGATGGGTATACTCTTGATTTTATCAGGGCTTTTTATGTTCAAAGATTTTCTTAATGGAATAAATCTGCTGTAGGACAAATTAGCCGTTCAAATCGAACGGCTATCTTTTAATATTTATCATTTTCCATTGAGTGGGAGTTAAACCAAATGTTTTTATAAAATGTCTGGTCATATGACTCTGATCAAAAAAGCCTGCATTTAAAGCAGCATTAACAATAGACTCCCCTTGAGCAAGGTAGAACTTAACTGTTTCTAAGCGACGCATGATCATATAACGGTGTGGGCTAGTTCCAAATAATAATCGGAAATCACGAGAAAGGCTCCAGCGGTCACGATCAGCATGTTTCTCTAAATCTGACAAACTTAAGTTTTCATGTGGATACGCCAAAATACACTCACGCGCTCTCTCTGCTGCCTTGTAGTCAAATTTTTTGTTTTGGTTAGATGAAGTATCTGAAATTTCACACAGTGTAGTTGCCAAATCAAATAGAGCATCTTCCTCTTCTAGGGTATCCATATAATTATTTATATTATTTAGAAAGCTATCCATTGCCCTAAACAGGCGAATATCATTACTTAAGCCATGTCTGATAAAAGGCAAAGGTTTACCCTTTAAAATGGTTTGGATCATCGCTGGTTCGATGTAAATCATTCTATAGCGATAGCCATCTAATGTTCCTGATTCACCATCATGCTTTTCATCCGGGTGTAGAACCATAGTCATGCCTGGCAAGCTATGTTGCAATGTACCTTTGTAATGAAAGTTTTGAACTCCGGAAAGAGTCCTGCCAATAGCATAAGTATCATGTCGGTGAGGTTTATAAGCATAATTGGAAAGAAATGCTTCAATTCTTTCTAATTTATGATTTTGAGTGGGGGATCTCACAATCCAATTATTTCCACTGGAGAAATCAGGCATAATTGATGGCCAATTTTTCGTAGATTCTATTGTAGATTATTTTTCACTTTTCCTAAAATTAACATAATACACGTTATACGAAGTTGAAATGAAAAATGGAGCTTAAAGCTCCCTTTTTTACTAGTTTTTTTTAAATTGCTAAGCGTAAATTCAGTGCTTTTACGACTTTAATAACAGTATCAAAGCTTGGATTTACATCGCCAGAAAGTGCTTTATAAAGACTTTCTCGACCTAAACCAGTGTCTCTTGATAATTGAGCCATTCCTTTAGCTTTAGCAATATTACCTAAAGCTTTTGCAATGAATGCCGCATCACCATTAGATTCATCGATACAGGCTTGTAGGTAAGCTTGCATATCTTCTTCTGTTTTAAGATGTTCAGCACTGTCCCATTTGCGAAGTTTGATAGCCATTTACAGCTCCTCCTCTAAATCTTGTGCTAATTGTAGGGCAAGTTTTATATCTTTACTTTGCGTAGACTTGTCTCCGCCTGCTAAAAGAATAACGACCCTTTGCCCTTGCTTACAGTAATAGATCCTGTAGCCAGGTCCAAAGAAGAAACGTAATTCAGAAACACCTTCACCTACTGGTTCAGTATCTCCAAAGTTTCCATCTTCAACCCGATCAATTCGGACTTGTATACGTCTTTTTGCCTGCAGGTCTTTTAACTTAGTAAACCAGTCATCAAAGACTTCAGTGGTATATATTGAGTACATAAGAGTAATGTATCCTATAGGATACATTCATGCAAGAAATAAACTTGAATGTATGGGGCTACAACAGAATTTCGTATAACCACCATTATGTTAAATAGATAGCAGTTGGGAGATTATTTATTCTTTCAATAGACAAAAACTTGCGGAATTTTTCTTAATTTGTAATCCTTGCGGCCAAGGGTGTCTAGCGTAGCTAAGACAGGTATTCGTTATAGTCGGGCCGCTATAATACGGATGACGAGTGCCTGTATGTTTAACCTAAATATCTTTAACAAGATCTCTAGCGAAGTATTGACCATCAAAAATGATCTTGAGCTGAATTCTGAAAATCAACTGATAACTAAGTATAAGACTTCTACTTCTGAAGATTATAAACAGGCTATTGTTTTGATTTTTAAAGAACGTGGCTATACACGTTTGGAAATAGGTCAATTACTTGGGGAGCCAAAAGCTTCATAAAATACCGATTAAACAAAGCTTGGATATAACATCCAGGCTTTATAAAAAAGTACCTAGCTGTTACCCTTGTCCTGATTTTTTTACTCTAAAACGTTCTTTCATCTTATGACACTTACGCCACCTTAAGTTTATTTATCGTCTTAAATCTGTAAATAACTCATCACTGTCTAGTGATGTGGTGTAGTCGTTTGTGTGTTGTATATATCACATCACTAGCCTATCTGAAAAATTAAAAAACAGGCTATGTTTATGTTATCTAATGTCCGAGAACAGTGGTTCTCTAACATCCGTGGGGATGTACTTGCCGGATTAGTCGTCGGTCTTGCACTCATCCCTGAAGCCATCGCATTTTCAATTATTGCAGGTGTAGATCCTAAAGTTGGTCTATACGCATCCTTCTGTATTGCCGTCGTGATTTCTTTCGTAGGTGGTCGTCCTGCCATGATTTCAGCAGCCACTGGTGCAATGGCGCTGCTTATGGTCACATTGGTCAAAGAGCATGGGCTTGAATATCTGCTGGCAGCAACAATTTTGACAGGCGTGATTCAAATATTGGCAGGCTATTTAAAGCTCGCCAAGTTAATGCGGTTTGTATCTAAATCTGTGGTTATTGGATTCGTAAATGCGTTAGCGATCTTAATTTTCATGGCTCAATTGCCTGAACTGATTAATGTGACCTGGCATGTATATGCTTTTGTTGCTTTAGGTTTAGCAATTATTTATCTATTCCCTCTGGTTCCCAAATTAGGAAAATTACTCCCTTCTCCACTAGTCTGCATCATTGCAATCACATTATTGGCAATCGCTTTAGGAATTGATGTACGGACCGTGGGCGATATGGGGTCTTTACCTGACACACTTCCAATGTTCTTGATTCCAGATATTCCTTTGAATATTGAAACATTGATGATTATTTTGCCTTATTCAGTCGCACTGGCGGCTGTAGGTTTACTTGAATCGATGATGACAGCAACTATCGTGGATGAAATGACTGATACGCCAAGTGATAAATATCAGGAATGTAAGGGACAAGGGATTGCGAATATTGCTTCTGGCTTTATGGGTGGCATGGCCGGTTGTGCAATGATTGGTCAATCTATGATTAACGTAAAATCAGGTGGCCTTACACGCTTATCAACATTCTCTGCGGGCATTTTTCTTCTTATTCTGGTTGTATTTATCAGCGACTGGCTCAAAGTGATTCCAATGGCTGCATTGGTAGCGGTAATGATAATGGTCTCTATCAGTACCTTTGAATGGAGTTCTGTCACTCAGTTAAAAGATAATCCTAAGAGTAGTAATATCGTCATGATTGCGACGGTGATTGTAGTTGTTGCTACGCATAACCTGGCTTTGGGTGTGTTAACAGGCGTATTACTTTCAGCCTTGTTCCTGGCGAATAAACTTGAAAATGATATCCAGGTGACAGCATCTTTTGAAGGAATGGCCCGTTTATATGAGTTGAGAGGTCAGATCTTCTTTAGTTCTTCTGAAAAATTCATGCAAGGTTTTGACTTTAAAGAGGATGTAAAGGAGGTGATTATTGATTTGACCCATTCTCACATTTGGGATGTAACATCAGTCGCCATGCTTGATTCTGTTGTAAATAAATTTCAAAAGAATGGTGCGAATGTCACAGTACGTGGTCTAAATGAAGCCAGTTCGATCATGATTGATAAGTATGGGACACATGCCAGAATTTAAGTTTTAAAAATTCTATATTTATATAGAATTTCTAAAATTAACATAATACACCTTATACGAATCTAAAAATGGGAGCCTTTAGCGTAAGCGTCCGCTGAACTCCATGCCTATTTTTTAATTCGGTTCAGGTTTCCAGCGGTGTGGTAGCAATTCTTCAATCTGAGTCACTTTATGTGTCGGCAGCCTTTTCAGCACATCACTTAAATAGGCATAGGGATCCAGCCCATTCAGCTTTGCTGACTGGATTAATGTCATAATATTGGCTGCTCGCTGACCGCTGCGCAGCGAACCTGCAAATAACCAGTTCTTACGTCCCAACGCCCAGGGGCGCATCTGGTTGTCGGGTAGTCAGACGCAGTTACCTACGTCCAACCCCCTAAGAACCGTGCATGCGAGTTTCCCAGCACACGGCTCAAGCCTCTGCTAAGGCGCCATTCGGCACCCGGTTATACATCGTTGACATTGGCAAATTGAACACTCCTTGGACAATACAGATGGTAAATCTCAAGATTAGCAACTGCATCCGTTCCACCATGACTTAGCTTCACAATATGACGGCTGTGCCATGGTGTATCTTTGGTGACTGGTTTAAGACAGGCGCAGCAGCGACCACCTTGTTTTAGCCACACCCGATACAGCTTGGCTCGCCCCTTTGCGGAGACCAGCATTCTTTTACCCCATCGGGATTCGAAGTACTCATCCCATGCGGGGTCATGAGGGTTAGCAGCAGCCTTGATCTTGATATGTCGCACAATTGGCGTGTCCGAGGCAGACACTAATGTGTATTGTCGCTTCCGACCATCGGCGGACTGTTCATCACATGAGAACACCCATCGACGCGCTCCTTGTACTTTGAAATACCGATCTTTGACCCATCGGAGTGTCTTGCGAGGGTGGCGACGTACAGCCCATCGCCAGAGCATTTCCCACACTGCGTTGTCTACCTGGTTGAAAACCTTCTTGGCAACGACATGACTATGATAGTTGGCCCAACCCCTTAGAATCGGGTTGAGCAAACCGATCAAAGTGGCCTGTCGTGTCGCTTTGTTTGCATTGATTAATGCTCGCAGCTTGTCAAGATGAGCGCTGATGTTTGCCTTTGACGGCTTGATCAGTAGCTTGCCGTTGTACTTACGTACGTTCCAGCCAAGAAAATCGAACCCATTCCCTATGTGCGTAATTTTGGTCTTTTCCTGAGAGAGCACGAGACCGCGCTGCGCCAGAAATTCAACCACGGCAGGACGAACTTCATTTTCGAGCCACTCTTTAGAATACCCCGTGATGATGAAATCATCCGCATACCGTACCAGTTGCAGCTTTTTGCCTGTCCATTTGGCGTTAGAGAACCTCTTAGCCAGCATCGTTTCCAGTCCGTCCAAGGTCATGTTGGCCAGCACCGGGGAGATAATACCTCCTTGCGGTGTTCCGGAAAGACTGGGAAACAGCTTGCTTTGGTAGACGTAACCGGCTTTGAGCCATTTCCGTAGAATCACCTTGTCCATTGGGAGGTTGGCGATCATCCAGTCATGGCTGATATTGTCGAAACAGCCTTGAATGTCACCCTCTAGCACCCACTCCGCACTTACTTTTCTTGACAGCACACCAAAGCACTGTGCTGCAGCATCCGCGGTTGAGCGTTGCGGTCTGAACCCATAAGAGTTCCGATCAGCGATGGTCTCCGCGATGGGTTCCAAAGCCAGCAGATGGAGCGCCTGCATGGCCCGGCATTTCATCGTGGGTATCCCGAGAGGTCTCATCTTGCCATTTTTCTTCGGAATAAGGACTCTCCGAAGCGGAAGGGGCGTGTAACCTCGCCTCTTCAACGACATCATCGCACCGGTCTTGGCCTTGGGTGTATTCCAAGTCACCTTGTCGACCCCAGCCGTGTTTTTGCCTTTGTTTTCAGACACTCGTTTGACGGCCAATGCTTTGCCACTAAACGAGTGAGTCAGCAGCCATTGCAAAGCTTTCGCCTTGTTATGCCTGCCGTCTTGTACCGCCTTCACAATACGCGCTTGCAGCCCTCTGACATGACGCTGTACAGCAATCCAATCGATGCTGTCCCACGATGTGCTGGAAGGCGCACACGCTGATACTGCTGCGTTCATTTGCTCTCCCTCCATTAAAAGGGTTCTACACACTCTCTTGTGATGAGAGACCATAAGGACGTCAGCCCGCTTTCGCGTGAGGTAATGTTTCAACCTCTATCCAACCCATTACAGACTGGCATTCGCTTTTTCCTCGTTCCTTCGCCCGCATCACCATGGGCAGTTTTTGCAAACTGCTTTCCCAATGGGGGTAATACGGGATTTCCACGTTCCGCTTACTGAAGTACATCGGCTTAGGTGCCTGCTATCGACCGGGAGGCGTATGGGTCACGAATGCGTAGTAGAAAGACGCAATTCCCACCTCCATTACCGTTTTGGTTCGAGCGTATCAGCCATTTCCGCTCGTTCAACTTAACGATCGTTACGCAGATTCACATGTGTTCACCATACCGATTATCTAGCCCTTGTCCGGCTATGGCTGCCAGAAGGGTACGCCTCTCACGATTGATACCCCGCACCTTGCGGTGCCTCGTTACATTGTCGAAGGCGCTCTTTATTCAGCCTTCTAGATTCACCCGGTGACACGGGTGGTTCCCGCAGGGGGAACAACTTCATTAAGCGACTTCGTGTCGCACTTCCACCCAGTTATTGCAAATCGGTAGATTGCCATCATCCAGATAGCGGCTTAAGGCTGGCCAACGCTTCAGAGTGTAATTGATCGCCTTGGCGGTAGGAGAACTCGATGGCACTGTCAGATGATGTTGGTTGAGCCATTCATATAGTTGTTGCATCACTGGTTGACTATGCTGTTGTCGGTATTCGCGGCGGTCTTCCGCTGTACCATCGGTCTTTTTCCTGAGTTCGGCTTCTATCGCATACAGTTTCTGAATCAGCACTAATGCCTGTTCAGCAACCTGACTTTTCCCAGTTACATGCAGTTCATGGAATTTACGACGTGCATGGGCCATGCAGCCCACCTCAATCACCTGACCTGATTTAAAACGTGCTTTATAACCACTGTAATCATCACAGACTAGATAGCCCTGCCAGCCTTTCAAGAACTCTTCAGCATGCTGGCCTGAACGACTATCCTGAAAGTCATAGATCACCGCCTGAACTGGATTGTACTGTGTGGTGGCATAGGCCCAGACATAACCTTTCTTCGGTTTTTTATCATTCTCACCCATCCGCATGATGGTGACCGGTGTTTCATCTGCATGCAGCACCTGCTGTTGTAGTACCACCTCTTTTAAGGCATTGGCCAGAGGCTCCAGTTCTACACCGCAGCGACCTATCCAGTCAGATAACGTTGATCTAGAAAGCTCGATTCCCGCCCGCTGATAGATCAGACGTTGACGGTACAGCGGCAAATGATCGGCATACTTCGATACCAGCACATGGCTGAGCAGTTCAGGTGAAGCAATGCCTTTATCAATCACATAGGCAGGCATCGCTTGCTGAGTCAGGGTGTCACACTGATCACAGACCCATTTGCCACGGACATGCTGTTCCTTGTAGAACTGTGCCGGTCTGAAATGCAGTTTTTCACTGATATCTTCGCCGATACGACGGAGTTGGCAGCCACAACTGCATTGGGTTGATGCAGGTTCATGCTCAATACGGATGGTGTGTAGATGATCGGGCAGCAGTCGACGTTTAGGTTTATTTGCTTTGGCTTTGTGTGTCGCTGCATGGGTTTTATCTGCATTTAATCGTTCTAATTCCAGATCAACGGCTGCGATATCTTCTTCGACCGCCTCATCCCACAGATGGATTTGTTTTGCGGTGAGATGTTCGTTTTTACTGCCGAATTTATGCTGTTTAAACAGCGCCAGTTCATGCTCGTATTTTTGATTGAGAATAGAAAGATGCTGAACTTTAGAATCTAATTGCTGATTGGTGACTTCAAGATGTTGAACTTTGGCATCTAATTGTTGATTTGATACTTCCAGATGTTGAACTTGAGCATCTAATTGTTGTTTATCTTCTGCGAGTTGTTGATGCTGCATCGCCAACTGCCGGGTGAATTCCAGCAGTTGTTCATGGGTCAGTTGGCTTAAATCTGGCAGCGTATTCATGACCGCAGTATGCCTGAGGTCATGAGAAGAATGAAATAGAACGTTTGGAGGATAGCAGAATAGCCGAGCTTGGTTTAGAGCATCGTGACCACCTGCTGTCGTCCAATGCGCTGCCAAGGCAAACCCTGGATTAATGCCTGTAACTGTTCCGGGTTGAGAGCTACGCTTTCACCCTGGTGAACTTTAGCCCAGTGGAATTTTCCCTGTTCCAGCCGCCGGGCACACAGCCAGATGCCCAGTCCATCATGTACCAGCACTTTCATGCGATGGCCACGTTTATTACAGAACAGGTAAGCACAATGCGGTTTAATGTAGCCAAAGGCTCTCACCACCTGAGCCATGACAGTATCCATCCCTGCTCGCATATCCAGAGGTTGGGTAGAAAGCCAGATTTCATCGATACGGATCATGTTGCCAGCACCTTGAGTAATTCTGCCAAGGCAGGTATTTCTGATACTTGCCATTTCAAGCCAATTTCTGCTTTTGAGTGGGGTAAAGTAATTTGAACTTTTAACATGTCAGTAGGAGTAGGATCTAATGGTGCAGAGCAAGATAAGGCAATAAATGCAGGTTTATTCGGTAGTGGTGAGCGATCACTCCCTGGCTTAGCATCAATTAAGCGAATCCATTTGGATACAAGATTTGTATTCAATCCATGTTGCAAAGCGACTGAAGCAATTGAAACGTCCGGTGCTTTACAAGCCTGAACGATCTGCTGTTTAAATTCAGCACTGTATGTTCTTCGTTTTTTCGCAAGAGATGCGATGGATGTCTGATTATTTGTAGTCATAAATTTAAGTCCCCACTTGTTTCTAAGTGGGGACTAAATTAAGGCTTATAGGATGAATTCAGAAGGTGTGTTCAGCGGACGCTTACGACTATCAGTAAATTTAGATGTTTTCATGCAGAATCTCCTGCTCGTATCTTAAGAGAAAATTCTACTTTTAGATCCTATTATTTTTAGGGGGGATTACCGTATCTTTCACATTCGTCACAGTACCTTGACCTAAGGTTGCCTTGGTCAGTTGTTCTGTTTCTTGCCCGCTGCTATTGATACCAATGGTCGTTGAACCTTTTGGAGCTGTAGAAGCTTCTTTAGTTCCCTTTTGTGGAATACCAATACTGGTCGATACATTAATTTCAAAAATTAAAATCCTTTAACGTCTTTCCTTTTTCATCCAATAATTTATATACAAAATCAGGTTCAATTTTTAAAAATAACTCAATAACATCATGAATTTTCCAACCATGTATTTCTGGATGATCAATGATTGAAATTAAATGTTCTTTTAAAAATGGAATATATTCTTTGAAGTCCTCATCGATTATTAAACCAAATAAAGAATCTATTCCAAAAGGTTGAGTATTAGCAAGCTCTATTATTTTGACAATATATGGAAACAATTTTTTTCTTGTTAAGGTACCTAGACCATGGTCAGATTTATCAGCCCAATAACGAATAAATGCTCTAAGAACATGTTGCAATGTATCATCATAACCATTTAGCCTATGATCAATAAAACCATTTAATTTATTGTTTTCAAATAATGCAGTTAAAGCATTAAAACCATAATCATCTCCCCAAAATGTCAACAATTTAGCAGCTTGGAATACAATATAGTCATCCGAATTTGTTAATAATTCTCTTAACTGTTCTATACGGCTAACTGAAATATCTTCAGCATCTAAGTCCTCTGCTATATCTGTATAATTGACACTATCAGGAATCTCATTTAATAAGTCTATAATCTTCTGTTCCAACTCTATACTCCTTACAAACTATTTCTTTATGTATTCTGATGGAACACAACCTTTGATTAAGCATTCCCCATCTCTAATAGCATGATTCAAATCTTTATTTGCATCTCTTAATTTATCTCGATTTTTTTTACTAGGATTACGATCATATTTCGCCTGAGCTGCATCGACTTTAGATTGTAATTCCTTTCTAACTTCGGTATGTGTCACAATCTGACTACCAGAAATCTTACCTGCATCAATATCTTCCTGCAATCGCTTCGTATCAATCTTAATTTGCTCACCACCATAATTTTTAGAATCAATAGCTATTGCTGGATCACTTGTTGAAATGTATGGTGTATTCTCAGAATTACCACCTCTAATATGAGATTGAACAGATCCTGTTCCTTCAGGGTTTGCAGCAACCAAATCACCTTTGTCATTTATGTAAGCTTTTGGTTTACCTTTATAATTTTCTGTAGCAGAAAAATCATGATCATTACGAGTAACATAATCAGGAACAGTAGGTTTTACTGATATTTCATCACTATTTTTAGCTTTTCCTTTCCCTGAAATTAGTGTCTCAGCAGCTATACCAACAATAAAAGTAGCACCTAGCTTTGCATTTTGCAGTGATTCCGCATAATTAAGACTTCGTTGAAAATCATCATCGCTTAGTCCAAGCTGTTTCAACTCACTAATTTTTTCAGACCGACTCCAATCATCATATAGACCATCTGAAAGTCCGTAGAGTGATTTTACTAAATGATCTGATACCGCATTTGTAGCATAATCAATATATTCTCCACTAAATTGATTAACTATATATCCTGCTGTTGCTTTTACAGGCCCTCCTAACAACACGCTAGCAGCAAGTTGTATTTTTTCAATGTCAACACCACTATCTACAGAAATTTTTTCTATATTTTTACTAATTTCTGCTGCCGCATGTAAAAATTTAAAACCTAGTAAATCCGTTTCTTTTACAGCAAGAGAACTATCTGTATTTTCAGCTAATATACTAATTAAGGAGTTTGAGTTGACTATTGGTTGCTCTTTAGAGAGCTCAGAATTAAGAATCTGTTCAATGCCACTACCATTCTGACTCAAAATATCTAATTGTTCTTGGACAGCAGATAATTTTTGAATTGCATACCAATAATTATCTGTATCTATAATCTTTTCGACCTCTTTAATTTCAAGACCATTTTTCAATAGCTCCCCTGCAACTTGCTGCCCATATTCCTCTAAACCCTCAAAATCTGCTGGTAAACTATAAAGTTTTGCTTGTATATTATTTAAACTTTGTAAAGCCTTCTCTTTATATTCTCCCTCAGGCATTTGCTTCACAATATTTTCAGCACTTTGACGGAAATTTTCAGGTAATTCCTTCTGCTCTTGAATAATCTCCGCCCGTCCACTCTTACTCAGTAAACGCTGATCAACCGTCACAGAACCATCCAGCATGCCCGTCACTTGGTCACGAGTAATTTCTTGCGTATTATTAATGTCCCGATTGGTGCTGTCTGAGGCATTTGCAACAGTCCCTTGACCCATCGTTGCCTTAGTCAATTGTTCTGTTTCTTGTCCACTGCTGTTAAGGCCAATGGTGGTTGAACCGTTTGGATATTTGGATTTTTCTCCATCTTTGTTGTTCGTGGTTTTGCCTATCGTCGTTGATACATTAAAACCACTGCTACTGTTGTAGTTATGATCTTCTATGTCTTTCAGCGCAAGTTCGCCTGAATAGTTCAGCTTACCGTGATCCGTTAATGTGCCGTCTTCATTCTTCGTCGCATTGGCAATCACACCACCAATACTGGTAATATTTTTAACACCCATCGCATCTAGATCAGCATCGTTCTGCGCATTGCCAATCAGCAGCTTACTAGTGTCATTTACCCATGCACTGTCAATGCTGCCCTTACTTTGGTTATAGCCAGCGCTGATATTGCTGGCTTTACCGTTAGAACCAAAACCTAAGCCAATATTTCCGCCTTTGCTGCTATTACTGCTAGTCTCTGTATCCTGCAAGCTTTCTACATGGATCTGATTTACTTGTAGATTACCTCGGTCAGCGATAGAAACCTCACCGCCCTGAATATTCAGTTTGTCTATTGCACCTTCAGTACGATTCAGCACAACTTCACTATTTACGTGGGTGAGGCTTTCGTTTTGTGATTGGCTGGTTTGCTTGCCTATTGAAGCACTGCCGCCACCGCCATAGGTATAGCTCACACTTTGGCTATTGGTTTTACTATTGCTGTCCTGTTTACTATGCTCGACGCCTGCAGTCACATTGAGGTCTTTGCTGCCATCAAAGGTCGTGGTGCCTGTTGCATTCACTCGGCTGCCTTGGATATTGATGTCTTGGCCTTCTGATTTAAGCTGAAGGTTATTTAAATCTAAGTTGCTACCTTGCCATTGGCTTTGTTCTGTATTCGTGGTCGTCGTAGTTTCAATCCTTTCACCATTGGCACCAATAGTAAAGCCATAGGTTGCACTGCTTGCAGCCGCAGATGCGGCTGCTGCCCCTACAGCAATCTGTGCACTTGCCACATTGGCCGTTGCCATTGCGACATTGGCTTTGCTGTCATCTAAGGCTCCTTTGGTAATTCGACCCGCTGCATAGTCACGTTGTGCTTGGCTATAATCATCTTTAGCTTTAGATAAGGCTTTAGTTGCATCTGCAACAGCTTCTACCGCTAAGATTGCATCTAAATAGGCATTGCGAATGCCGACTTCTGTACTGATGGTTTCAGTATGAGTCTTTTCTTCTGTGGTGGTTTTATTTTCATAACCGCCTATGTTAAGATTTCCTCGACCATGATCAATGATCGTATCACCTGTCGCTGTGATATTTTGGCCGAGGATATCTACACCTTCTGCACCTTGAATTGTTAAATTTTCAGTATTGATATTGCCTGACTTATGCGTTGTGGCTGTAGTTTTAACGGTATTCTCTGCGTCTTCAAGTACAAAGCCGCCCACTCGAATGCTGTCTTTATTCAGCTTAACCCCAAGACCTTGTACCGTTTCTTTGCTGTTTGACGTAACAGTTTTGTGTTGTTCTTCTGCTGCATCGAGCGTGACTTTTTTGCCCGCTAAGACCGTGTTCTGTGCATCAATGTTGCTACTGGTCAGTGTCGTTTGACCTGCTGAACCCACATAGACATTATTGGCACCAAGATCGGTCCCTGTTTGTGTTCTTTGCTCAGTCCGTGTGCTCGATGATTCTCCGATCGTGATCTTCGGTGCTTTTAATCCCGGAGCTAAAGCCTCAATACCCGCTAAGCCAACAGCAGTCACTTTCATTAAGTCTTTGGCAATGCCACGATAACCTTTTTGGGTTTCATCCCATTGCTGATCATTGGTTTCTAATGTCGTCAGACTGACATTTTCGGGCAGGGCATTACCATCTTTGGATTTTAAACTGCCATCCGCTTGGCGTTCGAATTGTTTATTGCCAATATAAATATTGTCTTGAGCTTGTATATCATTGGCTTGCAGCTCGATATTTTTACCGGCATTGATATCAACATTTTTGCCAGCTTTGAGCTGTGTTTGTGCAACATCTTCGTCGATATATCCTGATTGACGGTTTTTAAATTGAATTGTATTTTTCTTGGCTGTTTCCGTGCTCTTTATATCAGTATCAATATCTGACAAAAGTTTTACATTGCCTTGGTTTGCCGTAATTTGAATGCTGTCTTTCGCACCAGCTTGCAGGTGCGTGGCTTGAATATCTCCTGTTTGGCTATTGATCAGGATATTGCCACCCGATTGGATGTCGGTTGCAATCGATTGACTGGTCGAAGATTGGATTTTTTTATCTGTTGTAGAGAAGCCACCTTTTTCTTGGGCTGCAAGCTGAGAACTGCGTTCATCTCGTCCATTTTCGATCAAGACATTTTGTCCAGCATCAATCACTACATTGCCCGACGTACTGTTCAAGGTGCTGGCTTTAATCTGAGTATTGGCACCACTTTGCAGGGAAATATTTCCTTTCGCCTGAATCTGCGTCCCTACATCTCGACTCGAAGCATTCAGAATCTGATCCTTGTCACCTGCTGAGCTTAAATCACTGCGACTGACATTCACCGTAGAAAGATTCAGGTCTTGTCCCGCTTGGATCGCAATGCTACCTTGGCTTTGTAGATCTGATGCAGTCAGATTGATATTATTCTTGGCATTGGCAACCAGCTGACCATCCGCATCTTGTACATACAGCCCAGCAACACGGCCAATGTTTTCAGCGCTAAATTCACTTAAACCGTGCTTATTTTCAGTTTTAATCGTCGTGGTGATGTTGTTAATGTCTCGGCCCGCATCAAGGGCAAGGATTTGATTGGCGGTCATTGTCCCACCAATATTATTGATATCGGTGTGTGCTGTCGCAAAGACATCTCGACCTTGTATTAAGCCACCCACGTTATTAATGTTATTGGCTTCAAGACTCACCAATTGGCGTCCAGCAATACTGCCTTGGTTGTTTAAATCCCCACTCAGTTTTAAATTGACCGTCTCGCCTGCAATCAAGGCACCTTTGTTGTTTAAGTCCCCCGACTGTACCGCAACATACACTTTCGGTACCAAGACTTGGATTTTTTCGCCATCAACGGTAATGGTTTCTGTCACCAGCCACACCATATCACTGGTCAATCGAGCAATCTGTGCTTCTGAGAGCTTCACTCCAACACTTAAATTAAGATCTTTGGCAGCACTTACCCCAGAATCCATCAAGGCTTTGAATTGATCCTCGAAGTTCGTATAACCATCTAAATAAACTTGACCCGTCAGTTGTGCAATTTGGTCATTGACCAGTTTTTGCTCGTAATAACCATCCCCTAAACGTTTTTGCATATTTTGTGGGTTGGTCGCGAACATTTGCAGCATGTAATCACTGCCTAACCAATTTTTATAATTGGTAAAGGCATCGCTGCTTTCAATCAAAGGGCGGTTATTATTTTCTTTATTAACGCTGTATAAGGATTGCAGCGGTAAGCTGAGTTCTGAGGTATCACCATTTAATGTGCCTTGGTGAGCACCATCATATTTCACCACATCAAGTTTTATTGGCGTTACGATATCAGCTGGATTATAGGGTTTAACACTGTTCCACTTACTTCGTTTACTTGTACCTAATGTATTCCAACCTACATAGTGATACTGTGATGTCCCCGTTTTAATCACACGATGCTCACCCTCAGCATCAATATTATTCACTTCATTTTGTTCAATATTAATGCCTTTCGTCGCTAGAATTTGGCTCTTGTCATTGGTCAGGCTTTGGCCTTTTAGCGTCAGTGTGCCACCTGAAATAATCTCCGCTGGTGCACTGGAATCCACATAGTGTTGGGTTTCGTACTGGTTGTAGATATATCGGGTATAGTCTTCATATTTTTGACCATCCAGATAAATGCTGTCATAACTGCCACGACCTGTAATATGCGATGAATCAAGAATTTCAGCGCTTCCAGCACCTTGATAAGCGGTCACATCTTTGCGGGTTTCTGGTATTTCTTTGACACTTGAACTGAAATGCAAATTTCGGTTGGTCAAAATATCCACGCCTAAGTACATATCACCCACGGATTGAATACGTGCACTGGCATTGTCTAATAATGCGGCAGAGCCTTCTGCCATATGGTTTGCATTGAGTTGTCCACCAACAGTCAGCGCACCTTCGCTGGCAATTAAGGCTTGTTCTCGGTTTTCAATTTTTCCGCCTGCAATATCTAAGCGTTGACGTGCCGCAATCGTGCCTGCTTTGACATCGCCATTGGTTTGCTGTTCTGCATTGAGAAGATGCGCGGCTTGCAGGGCAATATGGTCACCATAGATTTGACCTGTACCCACGTTTTGGATGCCTTGACTGGCATCAATACGAGTTAAACCTTGGCTATTAATGAGGCCGGTATTGTTGACGTTTTCAGCCTGAATGCGTTGATCGCCTAGACTTAATATCTTGCCATTATTGTTTAAATCTTTTGCTTGAAGATTTAAACTCGCTGGGGTGCTATCGACTTTATTTTCTGCAACTACTGCACCGCTATTTTGCAGCTCGCCATTGGCACTGATTTTAATATGCCCGGCTGAAGCAAACACTTGCCCTGCATTGTTAATCCCAACCCCTTGTTCGGTACTGATTAAACTGATTTTGCCCGCATACATTCCGCCTAAGTGACTGGTATCAATGGCAAACTGTGGCACAGTGCCTGCCAACCCCGAAGCCGCCTGTATCGCACCAGCCTGCGGATTAACTTCAATATCATTTTGTCCAGCAACCACCGTCAATTCTTTAGCCCAAATCCCCGCATTGATCTGTGCAGCACGGCTGAGTAACTGGGTATAGTCGGCTTTACTGGCATCCAAGCCCTGACCTGTGATGTTAATCACCCCGTCACGGACTTGATAACCTGTCACTTGTCCATTTTGAATATTCGGATTGGCGGTACTTAAAGTCACCCCACCTGCATTGATAAAACCGCCACCATCGACATTAATCCCAGCTTGGTTGGCAATGATCACATCTGCTTTACGTCCACCGACCTCTACATAGCCATTTAAGTGACTTGGATTGCTGCCGTTCACCTGATTAACAATGACTTTGGCTTCACCGCCTGCAAGCCACGGATTGGCTTGGATATAACCCCCAAGCTGCGTTTGAGTATTTTGGCGGCTGTTATTTAAAATGACACCGTTCTGATTCACATCAAATTGCTGGTAGTGATTCACCGATACCCCAGCTTTGCTTGGGGTTTGAATATTCACCTGCGTTGTGCCATTGGCACTGTTCAATATCGTTGGACGCTGATTGCCTGCCGCATTCGAGTCTGCAACAACATTGCTGTGCGATACACCAATAGATGCATTGATCAGGGCAGTGCCTGTAATCAGCATCAATGAAAATGAAAGAACTTTTAAAGCTAAACTTTTTTCAGAAGCAACGACTGGTGTTTCAAGATCAACCGCTTTATTATTCTGTGTTGAGGCTTGTCCTGCAGCTGCGACATTTTCTGCAACAGCAATCATTTCACCACGGGTTTGACTAAAAATCGTTTTATAGCAGTTCTTATTCATTTTTCAATTACCAATGTGTCTTTATTTGGGAGATTTTTTCGCTTTAATACTACGAGCTCATTTTTTAGTTTGTACTTTTCTTTAGATCAGAATGAATAACTGGCACTAAAACCATAATTCAAATCATAATTTTGGAAATATTCAGGCTTCTTGATTGGTTTACCGATAAATATATCGTAGTAAAAAGTGCCACCCACCTTAAATTGACCACGTAGCCCCATCGCACCACCCACAAGGGTTTTACCTAAAAGCCATTGGGCAGATTGACCATCAACATGCCCAGCATCCAAGGCCATATAGAATTGATGTGCGGGAAAAATAGACATGGCTAAATCATTGCGCCAGTAGAAGCCACGGTCTGCTGCTAGGGTTAGGTCACCATCAAAACCGCGTACTGTATACCTTCCACCAATGGAAAGCCGGTCTTGGATGGTCAGCGGGGTGTCATTGTATTGCGCTCTAAAGGCACTTGAGTAGCTATATTGCTGGTTCTCAAATTGGAACGGAACATTCAGATTGGCATCTAGCGTCCAGATCTTCATCCGTGATGTACCTTCGTTCAGCGCTTCCTCAACTGCTGGTAATGAATCGAATGCACCTGTGCCTCGCTTATACCCTAGACTCAAATCCAGCACTGCAAATTGAATATATTCACGATGATCAAGGTTTAACTGCCAACCCGCAACATCTCTGCGCTGTATGGTCAGTTCGGCATCATCAATATAGCTTTTAGATTCTCGATGCCAGCCTTTCAAGGTCGCTGAGGTTTTACGCTTGGCATCCCGATAAAGCAATCGGGTCAAGCCTAAGTCTTGAGTCTGACTTTCTCCATTATAGTTATAGACATTATTGGTGCCTGCAACAGCTTGGTCATAATTGTATCGACTCGCATTGGCGCTGATCAGCCAGTTTTTATAAGGGACTGAATAATGAAGGGCATAGTTATGGGTTCCGCTCTTCACAGTGGTTCCATTTTGATCCGTAATCTCTTGCTGATCTGCTAAGTTACGGCCCATGGTGACGTAAAATAAGTCACTTCTAAATAAAGGGTTATCGACTGAAACGGTGATGTTACCTTGGTATTTACCGGTTTGACGACTACCGGCATCATCAGCACTTAAGGTCACGCGAATTGGAATTTTTCGCTGTTTCCATTTGACGATAACATCACTTTGATTGGGCGCATCTGCAGGAATAATTTGAATATCAGCTTCCGCTGTAGGCAGTCTTTTTAAGTTTTCTAAGCCTTGCTCTAAGTCACGTAAATTGAGAATATCGCCACTCTTCATTGGAAAGATATTTTTGGCATATTGAATTCGGCCTGCTCGGGTATTTTCCTCATCACTTAAATCGAGTTTGATTTCTCGAACTAATCCCGGAATGACGGTGAGTTTTAATACGCCTGTACTTAAGTTTTGAGGTGCAGCCAATATTCGTGTCGTAGTAAAGCCTCGGCCAATGATGATGTTCTGCGTTTGCGTCATCAACAGATTAATTCGCTGCTCACCCATGCATAAACCTGGAGTAAAACTTAAATCTTTTAACGCTTGTTGCACATATTGATCAAAATGCTTACTCATTTCGCCATCAAGTTCAACTGTCTTGATTTCAAAACAATTCTGATCTTCAAGGTCGGTAAGTTGTACAGCTTCTTTTTTTTGGATGACATCTAAATTAACATCACGTTCTGGTTGTATAATTTTTTCTAGTTCTGCTTGGCGCTGCTGGTTTCGAATCAAACCATCTATCGCTGGATCAAATGTTTCTGCAAATGCAAAAGGAGTAACAACAAAACCACCCAAAGTAAGCAAAATACTTTTTAATACTATATTTTTTTTGAACATAAATTTATTGCATGTTAAATTTTGCGCAGAAATTAACAAATAATGACCAAATATTCAATGGTATTTTATTTTTCAATTTCTCCCATTAGATTGTACCCCTCAATAGACACTTAACTTTCATTCTGCAGGACACCTTCACTTGCCACATGTGTCGTTGATAGCCAATCTGACCATTGTTCTTGATATAACTGTACCATATGAGCACTTGGCTGTTTTTTCGTAAGCGTCCGCTGAACACACCTTATGAATTCATCCTATAAGCCTTAATTTAGTCCCCACTTAAAAACAAGTGGGGACTTAAATTTATGACGACAAATAATCAGACATCCATCGCATCTCTAGCGAAAAAACGAAGAACATACAGTGCTGAATTTAAACAGCAGATCGTTCAGGCTTGTAAAGCACCTGACGTTTCAATTGCTTCGGTCGCTTTGCAACATGGATTGAATGCAAATCTTGTATCCAAATGGATTCGCTTATTTGATGGTAAACCAAAGAATGATCGCTCACCACCACCGAATAAACCTGCATTTATTGCCTTATCCTGCTCTGCACCATTAGATCCTATTTCTACTAATATGTTAACGGTTCAAATTGCTTTACCTCACTCAAAAGCAGAAATTGGCTTTGTGATACGGGTCTGATTTTTCTTGATAAGCTGTGGCTCAAATTTACCCTCACGATCTCTAGGGGTATCTAGTTCAAACTCACCATCATCAGTCAGTAGACGCTTCGTTGTGTAACCATTGCGAGCATTTTTACCTGTTCGTGGACTATTCTTTTCGTAACCTAAATGGTCGGTGAGTTCCGCATTAAGGGCAGTTTCAACAGTCAATTTCTTTAAAGCCCGACTAAAATTATTGAGATCGAGTTCGGTTTTTAGGTTCTTGGCTAACTCTTTAGCGAGTGCCAACATTGCTTCATCTTTCATGGTAAACACCTTTTGTTTGACCCCAACAACGTTGGGGGAGTTTAAGCGTTTACATAGTTTTATTTACAGTCTCAACAAATCCGAAAACAAGGCATCACCATTGCTCATCTAAGGAGTAGACCCAGATACGATATTAGGCATATTTAGGTTTTTTGTCGTGTACAGAGTCAAAAAAGATAGAATCTGGATTTTTATTACATTTACTATCCGTATACTTCAACAGCAGCTTTGAATGTTTCACTTAACCTTAAACTTTTTTTAAAATTAAATATATTTACATATACGTTCTAAAATTTGATATAATTTATTAAAACTTTAGATTCCAAGTGTAAATAATGAGAAGCGCTAATATTCGACGTGATGGCTACTTAAAATTTCTGAATACATGGCAAGACCGTGATGTCATTAAAGTACTTTCAGGTGTGCGTCGCTCTGGAAAATCCACCTTATTGGCAATGTTTCAACAAATCCTAAAAGCACAGGGTGTACAAGCCGAAAACATCATTGCCATCAACTTCGAATTTATGGAATTTGAAGAACTCACCGATTACCGTAAACTACATGATTATGTATTGTCCAAAGTTGATAAAAGTAAAAAAAACTATGTTTTCTTAGATGAAATACAACATGTTACAAATTTTGAGAAAGTAGTCGACTCTTTATATGTTCGGGATTATATCGATTTATATATTACAGGCTCAAATGCATTCTTTCTAAGTGGAGAACTTGCGACTTTACTTACAGGACGCTATATCGAGCAACATGTTCTACCTCTGTCATTCCAAGAATTTAAACAGTGGCATATTGAAAATAATCCGATCATCCAACAATTATCAAATCGTGATTTGTATGCCATGTATACGCGCAGTAGTTTCCCTTATACGCTTGCCATGACTAGCCAGCAGGAAACTTATGATTACTTGCAAGCAGTCTATGCCAGTGTAATGTTTAAAGATGTTATTCCCCGTTTGAATACTGCCGATATTAACTCTCTCGAGCGTGTCGCAAGATATTTGGCAAGCGTGACAGGCTCACCTATTTCCATCAATAAAATTAAAAATACCTTTGTTTCAAGTGGGGTTAAAATTTCATTTGAAACAGTAAAACGCTATATTCAGGGCTTACAGGACAGTTTGTTATTTTATAGTGCCGCACAATTTAAAGTACGCGGGCGTGAGTTATTACAATCCTCTGAAAAATACTATTTAGTTGATGTCGGATTGCGCCGGATTATGTTGCCTGATGCTAATGCTGATCAAGGTCATATCTTAGAAAATGTGATTTATCTTGAGCTTGTCAGACGAGGTTATACGGTCTATGTAGGGCGGGTTGATGAATATGAAATTGATTTTGTTGCTGTCGATACTTTACAGAATTTAACTTATTATCAGGTGGCATTAGAAACGCTCAATGAGGAGACACTCAGCCGAGAGTTACGTCCATTACAGAAAATTTCTGATTCGTATCCCAAGTATTTGCTTACCTTAGACACGATAGGGACTGAAGCGAATTATAATGGTATTGTAAAAATGAGTGCTCTCGATTGGTTGCTATCTGAAAATAAGTAAAGTTGAGGGTAGACATGGATACACTTATTTATTAATTAAAACTCAAAGACTTTTCAGCATTAACCAAGAGTGTGATCAAGCATAATTTCTGCTCCATTTGTGATGGATTGATTTACCTCGACTCGATTTCTATCTGATTAAGATGTATGGTCCGCTTGCATCATGTGAGGACAGGAAAAGGCGAAACGGCTACTTTTTGCATGTGATTAGATAGTTACGGCTGTTATAATCCGTTACTTAACGGGGGATTAATATGTTTAAAAATTTATTACTGAGTTTATTTGTGGCTGTTCCACGGCTTTGTTGCATAAAGATTTTGTAAGCTTCTGATTTAAATAGGTTTGTATGAATTTCAACCTAAAAATTAATGAACAAAATCAGTTGGTTATGTATTTATGCAACAAAGCCTATGTTAGAATATTTTTTTATCGATAGTCCAACATTAAAATTTCGTCTATCTGCGGGCTCAAAGAAACGATTATTACTATCATTGACAATCACGGAACCCACATAGTTTCGATCTAATAAATTATCTAGTCGTGCATAAGTATTTACTTTCCAGTCTTTATTGACCCACAAATAGCCAACATTTGCCGCAACGACCGTATAACTTGGTGCAGTATCAGAGTTGATATCATCGACATAAATCTTGTCCATATAACGTGCTTCTAAGCCTGCCTGAAATCCCTGCTCAGGTTGCCATGCCAAGCCTACAAAAGCTTGATTCTTGGCAATACCTGGAATATATGTTCCTTTTTGTATCAGCGGTTTGGTTGTGGTCGCTGGAATATCAGCATCAAAAGTCGCATCTAAATAACTATAACTGGTTCGAATATTGAGTGCTTGCCAGAGCTGTTTTTGCCACGATAACTCTAAGCCTTCACGTAAGGTTTTTTCTGCATTACGAAATGTGCTTCGCCCGCCATTGGCATCGTCAGGCACAATGTCATTTTTAGTTTCAGTATGAAATACAGCAAAAGTAAATAACCCTAAGGTATTCTGCGATTTTAAGCCAAGTTCTACGGTATCACTGGTCGCAGGTTTTAAATTAAAGTTAATGCCTGAAGTCCCTACTGTAAGATAGGCCATCTCGGTAAAGGTTGGTGTTTCGAAGCCTTTGCCATAGCTAGCATAAGTATAAAGCTCAGGTAATATATCCCAGCCTAAAGCGACAGTTGGAAGTAACTTTTGATAATCTGTTGAACCACTGTCATCACCATTGCCTGTGGTTTAGTCATGGTGCTGAAGCTATTTCTGATGTCTTAATTCTATTACCTGCAACACAGTACATTTAAGTTGATGATGCTACTAGCAATGTTTTAACTATTGGAAAATATTACAGTAATTTAAATTATTTGGGGGAATTTTCAATAAACATAAATTTCGACACGTCACATTGTGTCGTTAGTAAGTAGGATGATTCAATCACTTCAAACTTAGCATTGGTATAACCCTGCCCTATGAGACAGCTTCATAATAAGGCTGCTTATATCTAGAATACTGTGGCAGTTTAAAGTTTTATTTTAATTTTACCTCAAACCACATTTGATAAATAATGAAGAAAACCTAGATATAACCCCCACAAACTACTGATATTTTTAATTTGCTAAAATTTTACATTGATCATATTTCATTCATGTAATTGTCATTTTTGCTTCTTATGATGAAGCTTTTTAAACATGATGCTTCAAAAAAATGAAAAAAAAACCACTAACCTTAGCTTTATTAGCTTCGACAATTTTATTAACCGCATGTACTGATGATGGGGACAATGGTCAAAATGGATTGAATAGTTTGATTCAACAGACGCCTTTAGTACTTGGAAATGATGATTGCTGGAGTGCTGGAACACGTATTGAAAGTGGTTTGGATAAAAATCAAAATGGTGAGTTGGATGCGAATGAAATCCAGCAAAGCTCCATCCAGTGTGGTCCAAACTTATTTGCCCAAGGGGTTGCATTGCCTTACCAAAACTTAACAAGCTTTAAGGCGAATGGAACAACTATTGCGAGTGCATTTACACTTCGACAGGGTGGCTTTGGCTCTGATGTTGCTGCCCATCCTACGAACAATAAACAATTTTACGCAATCACAGATCGTGGCCCAAATGCTGACTATAATGATGGCGTGAATGGTGCTGGTAAGATTTTTCCAATGCCAGACTATATACCTAAAATTGGGTTGTTTGAGGTACAAGATGATGGCTCAATCAAACTCATCAAAACGATTTTATTAAAAGATCGTGATGGAAATAATATTAGTGGATTACCGAATACTGCTGCACTAGGTGGTACAGGCGAAACACCTTACGATATTCATGGCAAGGTCATCGCTAAAGATCCATCAAAGCCTTATGACCCAATAACGAACCCTATCAAACTTGATGATTACGGTCTCGATTCTGAAGGTTTGGCAGCATTGAATGATGGTACATTCTGGGTGAGTGATGAATATGGTCCTCACATTGTGCACTATGATGCCAATGGAAAAGAAATTGGTCGTATTAATCCTTTTGTAAATGATGTGCGCAATACCTTCACTTTACCGCAAGAATTTAGTTATCGTCGTGCCAACCGTGGTATGGAAGGTTTAACTATTACACCTGACCAAAAAACATTGGTTGGGATTATGCAATCGACAATGGACTTACCGACTAAAGCTGTTAATAAATCAACCTTAACACGTATTGTGACGATCAATCTTGAAACAGGAAAAGTTGCTCAGTATCTCTATCGTCAAGAAATTGATGCTAACTCAAACTCAGCTATTATTGCGATTAATGATCATGAGTTTTTAGTACTGGAACGTGATGGCAAATTCCTTAAAGACGATCCGAATATCATGAAACATGTTTATCGTATTGATCTGAAGGATGCTACCAATTTGGAGGATATCGCAACTCAGGGCGATCTAGTGCAAGATCCTAAACTTGGTTTAACGATTGCAGGTAAAACCCTCGAGCAATATTTCATCAATAACGATAAAAAATGGGAAGCATTACAAGCACTAAATATTCAGCCAGTAAGTAAAACATTGGTATTGGATATGGGTAAACGTGTAAGTTATGCGCATGACAAAATGGAAGGTCTATGGTTGATTAACCGACAAACTCTTGGCATTGTGAATGATGATGACATGGGTCTTTGGACAACCAATGGTTTAGAGCAAAAGTATTTGGATAATGTGGGCATGCGTGTCGATACACCTACCTTATATATTGCCGATAAGTTAAATCTTTTCAACCCATAACAATGAATGAAGCCCAAAAGCTAAAACTTTTGGGCTTTTTAAATTCAACTTTTGTCTAGAGAGAAAAATGAGAATAACTCAATCGGCTTTGATAACTTTCTTGGCAATTACAGTGCTACCATCGCTGAGCTATGCATCTCCCAAAGCCACATCTCGCGAATACAAAGTACTATTAGATCCCATAAATTTTAATTATGGAAATGAAGCAAGCAGCATAAATAGCTATTTTTCAGCGGTGAAAAATGCGATTGAAAATAAAATCAGTCGTGACGTAACTGGTGCTATGATCTTTGATACACAAAGAGAAATCCGCTTTTACGATACTCAAGGAAGCTGTACTTTAAAAAATATGGGATACAGCTTCAGAGAGCGTAATGAAAATGGTACAAAAGAAGTAACTTTAAAGTATCGTGGATATGACCATTATATTGCTGACTTCAAAGATTTGACTAGCAATGTATCAGGCGCAAAAACTAAGCTAGAAGATGACATTACTCGTAAAGATAACTTGAGTTTCCTTGTAGTTGCAAGCAAGTCAACAACCGTACCAACCTCGCGAACCATTAACGATTTTGAGGATATCAATATTCTATTTACTGGCTTCAAAAATGACTATAATTTTAATAATAGTCTAGCCCTGAATCAAGTTGGTGGTCTAACTATCTATGAACGAAAATATAGTGGTGCAACGATTGATTTAGGTGAATTCGATGCAGATTTAGAGTTAAGTTTATGGTATACCCTATTGCCTTACGGTAGTCTAAAACCTGTTTTAGCAGAAATTTCGTTTAAATATTCAGATCCCAATGCGAATTTCACAAGAAAAGTAGTTGATCGTGCTGCTTTAAGCTTCAGTGCTTTAAAAGGTTTAACCCAATATAATGCACCAACTTCGACAGCAACAAAGACTCAGTTTGTGTACCAATATCAATCAAATTTCTGCAATTAGCCTTCATACACATCTAGAAAATTTAACCTGATAGAAACAATAAAAAATGGGTAACTGTCAGATCAGGTTTGAGATACAAGTTATCCTTCTCTGCCCCAATTTCAAGCCCAATATTTAAAGCTTGGGCTGTTCTAAACACATTAATCACACAGCCTAAACCGAGTGAATAAATCGGCTGTCTTAATAGAACAACAACAGCACCTAGAATATGCTCAACTTCAGCCACAGTTTCAGGCTCGTATAGGTATTTTCCGTTCGCTTCTACGTGATTGTCAGTTTAGGACGCAAACTGGGGCTCATCCCGCCTGCACGTCCAACGCACAGCTTGGGGTATGAAGAATCACTCTATTGGTTCAGAGTATTGGCCTTCTTCGATGGCAAACGCAGCCGCATGTCGAAAAGGCCCATCAGGCGAAAATAGCAAGCCCCCCATTTGATCACTTACCGTGGCAGTTGGGACAATGGGGCAACACTTGATATGCCGAGCTTAAGAGGGTGAATAAGAGGGATGTGAACCGCCCCAAGGAATGGGGCAATTGGGGATGCGGTAACAACTCCTAACCGCATCAAGAATACCAAACTTGCAAAAGTCCCAAATTGGGACTAATATCTATTTATGAGAATTATCGCACTATCAACCTTAAAAACATTTTGGGAAGACAGCTCAGAATACATTGACGCTAAAGAGCCAACGTTAGCTTGGTATAGGCATGCATTAAACGCTGATTGGGGAGCACCGGCGGATGTGAAACAGGACTTTAGAAATGCCAGCATCCTCAAAGATGGGCGTGTCGTGTTTAACATTGCCGGTAATAAATACCGGTTAGTTGCTTGGATCAATTATGCGTACAAAGTGGTTTACATACGGTTTATCGGCAGCCATGCGCAATACGATAAAATTGATGTACAAACGATTTGAAGCCAAAAGGTAGTAACAAGAGGTAAATATAATGGACATCAGACCTATTAAAACAGATGCCGACTACCGCGCGGCATTAAACGACATCGAAAACCTAATGATGGCGGAGCCTGATACCGTCGAAGGCGAAAAGCTGGACATTTTGGTTACGTTAGTCGAGGCCTACGAAGCAAAGCATTTTCCAATGGATTTGCCAGACCCTGTTGAGGCAATAAAGTTTGAGATGGAGCGCAAAGGCTTAACCGTTAAAGATCTTGAACCCATGATAGGTAAAAGCAATCGTGTTTATGAAATCCTAAACCATAAGCGATCACTCACGCTAAAAATGATTTGGAAACTTCATGAAGGGTTAGGTATTCCAGCAGAGTCGCTGATCAAGCCACCGCAAGTTCGCGCTTTATAGTGCTGCGAATCAAAATTAGTTTGTTATGAATGACGCTCGCTACCCAAACATTTCTGCTATTGATAACAGGCTAGCTGAGCTTGAAAATGAAAAGCAGCAGCTTCTCGCATTAAGAGAGGCTTTGCGTAGCGCTCAAATCGAGCGTTCAGTACAGACATTCACGCCAGAACAAAAGGTCGCCTTATTCAGACAACGATTTCGTGGAAGAGAGGATATCTTTGCCAATCGTTGGCAAAATCAACAGGGGCGCAGTGGCTATTCCGTAGCCTGTGATAATGAGTGGGTAAGCGGGCTATGCAACAAACCCCGCATTAAATGCCAAGACTGTTCACACCGAAAGTTTAGCGAATTAAACGAGCACATTATTTACAGGCACCTTGCCGGTCATCAAGTGGTAGGTCTGTATCCACTACTTAAAGATAATTCGTGCTATTTGTTGGCAGCCGATTTTGACAAAGGCTGTTGGCAAGAAGAAGTCAAAGCAATGTCTAAAGTGTGCCAAGCGTTTGATATTCCGCACGCGATAGAAATCTCGCGTTCTGGCAACGGGGCTCACTTATGGATATTTTTTGAAACCAATATCCCAGCGAACCATGCTCGGGCACTGGGTTTCGCTTTGCTTGATAAAGCCATGGAAATATTTCCAAATCTATCGTTTGACTCCTATGACAGGCTCTTTCCTAACCAAGATGTACTTCCTGAAGGCGGGTTTGGCAATCTCATTGCGTTACCACTTCAAAAGGAGGCTCGCCTTTCAGGTCGTAGTTGCTTTGTTGACAGTGACCTGAATGCCATCGATGATCAATGGCGGTACCTTGCTGAGCTTAAAACGCTCACTCAGTCGAGTATTGACCAACTCATAACAACTATTTCACCCAACACCCTATTACTGTCCGAGCAAGGGCTAACAGACAACCGCCCTCCTTGGGAAATCACAGCCAAAGCCGCACCAATAAAATTAGAGTCTTTGCCGAAAAACGTGACCATTACCTTGGCCAACCATATCTACTTTTTGATGAGCGAGTTACCTGGGCCATTACTGGCCGGACTAAAGCGATTAGCTAGTTTTTCTAATCCTGTGTTTTTTAAAACACAAGCGTTGCGCTTTTCAACCCATGGCATTCCGAGGTTTATTTCCTGTGCTCGTATTGAAAACGGTTATCTAGCACTACCGCGAGGCTGCCTCGATGATGCGATTGCTTTGCTACAAGAGCAAAACATTTCGCCACTATTTGACGATAAGCGTGAAATTGGTAAACCATTATTAAAGCTTACCCCTGAGTTCACTTTGCGAAAGAACCAGCGTGACGCAGTGGCCGCAATATCTAAACATGACTTCGGTATTTTGCATGCGCCAACTGCATTTGGAAAAACGGTTACTGCCATTGCTATGATCGTAAAACGCAAAGTAAATACCCTCATACTGGTTCATAGCCGACAACTGCTCGACAATGGCAAGAGCGCTTACGCACGTTCCTACCCGAAGTAACCATTGGCAGTATAGGCGGAGGTAAAAGAAAGCCGAGTGGCATTATCGACATAGCCACCTACCAAAGTTTGGTTAATAAAAAAGACAATTCCATCACTCCTCTCATTCAAGACTACGGCCATATTATTGTTGACGAATGCCACCACCTATCTGCACCAAGGTTTGAAATGGTACTCAACGAGGTAAGAGCAAAATATGTATTGGGCCTTACAGCAACACCAGAGCGACAAGATGGTCATCAAAAGATCATTTTTATGGCGGCAGGGCCTATTCGCTACAAAGTGAAACAAAGCCCTGATGAGCAATTTACTCAAACCGTGATGATTCATCAGCTCTACGATGTACCAGCAGCAGAGCTTATAAAAACAGATGAGCGCCCCAAAATAAGCGATGCCTACCGCTGGCTCGTCAATAATGAGCAGCGCACTTCAAAAATCGTCTCAGACGCCTACGAGTGTGTTCAAAATGGCGGACACCCGTTAGTCCTTACAGAGCGTAGAGAGCACGCAGAATCCATACACTCACGACTTACCGAAATGGGTATAAGCACTGTCGTACTTAAAGGCGCCATGAAAGCTGCGGAACGCAAGAACGCTGACAATCATCTGCAATCGGCTCAAGTCGTCGTCGCAACAGGAAAATATGTAGGCGAAGGGTTTGACCTACCAAGACTGGATACGTTGTTTTTGGCCATGCCCATCTCATGGAAAGGAACATTGGCTCAATATGCCGGTCGTATTCATCGTGAATCGGAAGGCAAAACACAAGTCACTATTCACGACTATGTGGACTGCACTCTCCCTATGCTGCAACGCATGTTTAAAAAACGCGAGAAAAGCTACAAGGCTATGAGGTACGCCCTTGAGTACATTGATGACAACAGTAACAAGCAACCTTCATTGAAATTAGAAAACATCCCTTCACCAAATACCAAGCCAAAATAAACAGCAGCACTTCATTAAACACTTCCCCATGCCTTTACCCCCATACGCCAAAACTGAGCTAAATCAGCTGTGGTTTGTGCTCCACAATTGGAAATAAATTCAGCAATCTCTAAGTAGCTGGCACCTTGAGATTGTTCACCATCATAGTATTGAAGCTGTGTCATGGCCGACGAAAAATGCAGCCGCTTGTCACCGTCGCGGTCAAACCGTTTTGTTAAGAAGGTATGGTGCTGTGACGAAAATTGCCTCATCTCACTTGGAAACATGTCAACACCTGCCGCTAACGCCAATTCATAACAGACCATCTCCCACGCGCCCACATCATGGGTATCGTTTAAATTGGGAAACTTAGCAATCCACAAGTGGTCTTGTTCATCTGTGACACAAGCTTTGGGCCTTGCACCACCTAATGATGAGCCTGGAGAAATCAGCATTTTCAACCAGCGGTAATACTCGTCACTGTCGATGTTATCGTCTTTTTCAATCTGCATTGCTGCATGCTCTAGCTCTCGCAAAGAAGCCATTGGCGGCGCAGCAAATTCAGAATTGTCGTCCAAAAAAGCATTCGAGCCTGTTCGCTTAAATCGAATACCACCCATCCGGTAAGAGTCATTTACGCCCAGCAGGTAATCCAATTCGTTTAATCGACTTGTTGCTCGAATGCCTTTGCGCGCCTCAATCGCCGCACGCCGCTGCATTAAAATACGCCCCCATCTATCAGGCGATGAATCAAGAAATGCGCGGAAGCTTTTATCGACTTCATCGTTTTAGAGTACACCGGAGTGGAGGGTCAGGATGGGATCAATTTGCAAGCGATAGGCTGAGGTTAAAAATGCTTTATCGTAGGCAAAACTAAACACGCCACCTCGGCTTGAATCGCTGTAAGAAAGCAGCCCTATTAGCAAAGGTGCTTCAATTGGCTGCCAGTCGGCATAGACTTCAACGATTTCACGGCTCATCTTGAACCTTCCAGCAATTTTATGTTTTGCAGCTTGATACCCACTTCATCATGGGCGGCCATTTCTGCAAAGTTGCTTTCCATGCCAAGAACGGCCATCACCTTTAAGTAAGTGCCTATGGCAACGCCCGGATCACCGGCTAAGACTTAATTCACGGTTTTATGATCAAAACCAGTACGTTCACACAGTAGCTTTTTGGTAAAACCACGTCTTTTCATCGCCAACAGCAAGTCTTCACCAAACTGCGTCAGGATTTTACGCTGCTTTGGAAACAATATATTGTGTAAGTCACGCTTAGCCATATCACCAACCAAAGGGACTATATTCCCACTTTACTCAATATAATTGGATTTATATCCTACTTTTAGGTTTAGCTTGCGCGTTGGCCAAGGCGATGATGTGAATCCCTGAATGCCAAAGGTCATCAAATTACACTTTTATGCGCATAAAAATGTAAAATTCCGCACTTTTCTGCGCGTAAAAGTGTAGGCTGAGTTATACTACAGGCAGTTAACAGTCTTAATTGGCGGGAAATGACAATGCAGCGCAACTTACTAAACGCCCTAATAACATGGAAAAATCAACCGGTGCGCAAGCCATTATTGATCGATGGTGCAAGACAAACAGGTAAAACCTATCTGCTACAAGAGTTATTTGGGAATACCTTTGCCAACATCCTTCGTATCGACTTCCTTGAAAACCCTGCCTACAAAGAAGCGTTCGATGGCTCTCTGTCACCTGACGAGCTAGTAATGAATATTGAGTTGTTAACCAACCAAGCGTTCAACCCAGAAACCGATCTGCTGATATTAGATGAAATTGGCGAATGTGAACGTGCCGTTACCTCACTAAAGTACTTTGCTGAAAAAGCACCGTCCTATTTTGTCGCTGCCAGCGGCTCGAATATTGGTTTGCTCAACACCTTCCCTGTGGGCAAGGTAGAACAATACAATTTACGACCACTGACCTTCCAAGAATTTATTTACGCATCCAACGAGCAAGCGCTGATCAAAGCGTTTGATAGTCAAGCAAGCACACCGGCAGTACACACCAAATTGATGGACAAACTCACTGACTACTTTTTTACTGGTGGTATGCCGGAAGCCGTTTCTGCTTGGTATCAGTATAAGGATTCAAGCATTCTAGAGCGTGTTGAAAAAGTCACAAAAATTCATGCCGATTTAGTGGAAGGTTATCGCCGCGATTTTGGTAAGTACGCGGGCAAGGTCGACACCACACTGATTGAATCGGTATTTAATAGCATTCCAGCCCAGCTATCACTTGTCAGCGATGAGTCGGTTAAACGCTTTAAATTTAAGCATGTGCATGAGCGTAAATCTCGTTATAGCGATTTTGAAACCGCGATCCATTGGCTTAACTGCTGCCGCCTAGCTTTGCCAAACTACCCTATTGAAGGATTGCCGAAATCTCCGTTAGCGGCCTATAAAAAAGAAAATATGGTGAAACTGTTTTTGTTTGATGTGGGTCTGCTTAATCATATGCTCGGCAGCAGTTATAAAGAAATTAAGCAACAAAACTATGAATACAAAGGTTATGTGGCTGAAAACTTTGTGCAACAAGAGCTCACTGCCATTGGCGTTGACCCAAGCTATTCATGGAATGACGCCCGTGCCGAAATCGAATTTATTTTGGCGACCGATGAAGGCGATATCGTCCCTGTGGAGGTCAAAAGTGGTAAACGTACAAGAGCAAAATCGTTGGCATCCTACGTTGAAAAATGTACTCCAAGTAAAACCTTTAAGTTAACGGGTACACAAGGCTCATCCGCATTAGAGCAAACCAATATCGTGATGCCTTTGTATTTCACGCAGTATTTACCACAGAGATGGTAAAAGCGCGTTACTTAGACCCCGAGGTCTACACAAAGTGACTTCATAGGTAACAATTTGTAGACCTTTGGTGGGCTTACAACCTTTCAACCAACCCTCAATCGGTTTTTTGCTAACGTCATTTGGCCAGCCTATCGCCTCATCGTTTAAAGCAAATCACTCAAGCGATTTAACAGTGCTTTACGGCTATTATTCGCCACAACAAAGCGCTTAAAACGTTGTTCAAACGCCGCTTCATCAGCTTTGAACTGATAGGCCTCAAACAGCTGATGCAGATAGCGTGATGCCGCATCGTAACCACTGGCGCAAGTTCGATCCGCTTGCTCTTGTGATTGCTGCCAGTAGTGCTCACGTTGATTGTAGATATACGTCAACGCTTTTTCTTTTTCCGCTTTTTCGATAGCTAATTTTTTTGCGAGTGCTGCGGCTTGCTCTTGCTGTAATTGACTTTGCGCTTGCTCAATGAAAGGAGAAATGACGGCGGAAGTTAACCAGTATTGATAGATCTCGTCTGTGTTGACAGGTTCTTTTCGCGTCAGCGCTAAGGCTTGGTGACGGGTTAGCTGGCCTTGCTCAAACAACGTGCGTAATAGCGTGTCTTTCTCTGCTTGCGAGAGATTATGGATCCACGCATCAAGCGTAAGCTGAGTTTGTTTGGCTTGGTGACTGGGTTGTTCGCTCAGCACCATGGCGAGCGCCTTAACCAATGCTAAGGGAATATCATACAGCGCAGCAAACGACTGCTCCTCTTCCCTGAGGTGCTCAAAATCGAATTGAATTAACGGCACTCGCTCAACGCCATCATTAAAATCAAACGCTTTGAGCCACATTAAGTACACAAGGCGCCAATCCCCTTGCATTAACCCGCCGCGTAAAGCGGCTAAATGCTGGAAAAAGTCGTCAGCATGCTCATCGTCAAAATACTCATCACACTCCTCAAGGGAAAAAATCAGCAACTGCCACTCATCGTTTTCGTGAACATGAAGTCCATCACTTGAAAAGCCAAGTAACGCATCTGGAAGCGTTCCTGCTGGTAGCTTGATGTATACATCGATTGAGCCCCAATCGGCATAGTAAAAACCGATATCAAAGTATTTTAACATCAGCTCAAAAGGCTCGGCCTTTAGATCACTGTAGGTGTAATACACCTGAAAGGCCGTAGCGCTGATCTCGGCACGGCTTGAAATGGCTCTGAGTGCTTGACGTGCTTTAGCATCTAAATACCCATCCAGACGCTCAAATTTATAGTATTGAAATTCGCTCACGGTGACCTTGCTATTTATTTATTGTGAATTGAAAAGTTTGTTTTAACAAAGGCTGTACCTGAATCACTCTGGCGACTTGTTCAGCGTTTATATAACGTCTTGGGTCAATCGTTACAAATCCCCAAAACTGCAAAAATCGCTCAATAAATCGTGATTCGATGAGCATACTTAAGTTTCTTTCTGGCGAGAAGTAATCATCCGTAGGGAATACCAGCAATAGATTAGGGAAAGCTGTCATCACCTCTTTCACAAGCTGCTCCACACTGTTGTGGCTTTGAATACGCCACAGCATAAACAACCAAAAAGTGCGCAAGTCGACATCGTATTCGAAACTGTCCAAATAACCCCAGTTATATTTGCTGATAGCGGCCTCTAACATAGGTTTGAAAAAGGCCTGTATGCCTAGCGCTTGATACTGCTTTTGCGCTGATTTTTTTACATGGTAGCGGCCACTGCGCCGATAAATAATACCGCTAATTTCGGCAAGCACTCGGGTGTAGTGCAAGGCATTAAATTTGTCTTCATTGCTGCCCGAAAACTCGCTGATGCTTATACTACGTTCTAATTGAGCAACGGCAAACTCAGGCAATAACTCACTGGCCTGTTTAACCAACTTAGCCGGTAAGTTGCCTTTACTCGTGGCTTTGAAGGAGCCTTCTTGCGCCATGGCCTCATCAAGAATGAGGGCTAGATAACGCATTATTGGGCTGGCAGAAAGAGAGTCGGGAGTGCAAATTGTCACCCACTTTAATTCATCAAAAGGCGCATAAAGCCAATTGGCCATTTGCGTTGGCGTTACGCCACAAAAATCGGGATGAGGTTGATGATTGCGTTCTTGCACTTTGTGCTGCAAAGCGGCATTGAGTTCATCAAGACTCAAATTTGGGTTCATTGCCAGCATGGTTTCAACATCATCGAAGACTTGGGCATGTTGCTTGGAAACGCTGCTCATACAACAACGTTTAAATTTTTTACCACTGCCACAATGGCAAGGATCGTTTCGGCCGAGCTTCATTACTGTCCCTTCTTATTGTTATAGAAAAAGCGCTGCATTTTCTTGTTTACGCTGCTCCAATGTCTTAGCAATCACGGACATTGTTGTTTTACTGATCCCTTGTTGCTTGGCAAGATACGTAAATTGGCTGATGGCTTCTGCGACTTCTTCAATAACTTGCTTTGCATCATTCCAATTCGCAAAGCCAGCACTAGTAGCAAGTTTTTGCATCACCTTAAGCGATGGCGCTTTGCCATAACCGCCGAAAGCAGTGGCGTGTTCGTTGAATGGATGTGGGCTGTAGGTAACATCGTAAAAAGGTGCAGGGTTCCATTGACCGTCATCCGCTTGCAAAAACGCCCAGTTTTTACTGTGGTCGTCTTGGTTAGACGACAGCAGGTTAAAAACGGCACGGCGAAATTGCAGCTGCCCAGCAGCAGGAGATTTACACAACTGACGGCTGGCTTTGATCAAGTCAATATAATCTAAACTTGGCGTTCGAAAGTCTGCATCCAGCAGCCCGCAAGCGCTGTGCATATGCAAGCGACCTGAACTGCGATTACCGCTTAAACGGGCCTGCTCCGTGACATAATCAAAACGCTTAAGCGCCAACCAGGCAGACGCACCGCTTGTAGTTGGTGCTTCAATGAGTTGCCAGACTGGTGGTTGGCACTTGGCAAGCTCGGCCATTTGCAAATAAACCGCTTCACACAACCCTTCTTCATGCCCGAGCGCGAGATTTTTCGAGGTAAACTTAATCAGCCAAGCCTCATCTCCAGGCTGAGCAAAGGTTCGACAATGCTGAGTTTCCCCTGCAGGCATATAAATCTGCGCCTTAGGCCTTGCTCCACCCGAACTACCACCGGCGACTAATGCGGCCAACACCTGTTGCGTATGCCCATCTAACTCATCGTGATTATCATCCATATAATCTGACATTGAAGCATCGAACAGCGTTTGTGCTTCTAAGCCCAAGGTTGCTAAATCAATGTCCGCGTATGTCGTGGCTGAAAACTCAGACACCGGAGCAAAAGACAGCGCTCCCATGCCTTTATCACCGACAAAGGCCAGTCTATCCATCGCCGTTAATTGATTAGGTAGGATGCCCTTTTGCCGGAAAATACGATCTTGTAACAACATGCCCCAGCCATCGGGCAAACAATCCCCAAATACGCCATGTACACCTTGGTGCGGCGCTTTAGGTGCGGCTTGAACTAGCGTATTCGCTTGCAAGGTAAACGGTGATAAATTGCCAAACTGCTGCAAATAGTCGTCAGTATACTGAAAAAAAACGCCTTGCCGATTCTGCGCCAAGACTCCAACAGATATCTGCTCACCTGAGCTTAGCGTACGAGTAACATTAAGCTTCTGAATCGGTTTAAAACTCATCTTTTAGCACCTCATCAATACTCATGGGTATAGCAGCGCGTTCTTTGCTAAGTTGCGTGAGCTGATAAAGCCTATCTAGCGAATCAAGTGTCTGCCATAGCAACAGCAATTGACGAAATGAAATTTGCCCGGTCAGCTCAAATTTCTTAATGGTGGCCGCAGGTACGCAGCTTCGCTCAGCCAATGCAGCGCGCGACAGCTTTGCCTGCTTGCGTAACTCACGTAAATAAGCCGCATAAGCTTGGCTTACATCGGTATCATCAAGTAAGGTAAAATTCATCCGCAAAGACCAAATGGATACAGTTATATCCATTATAGCGAAATAAAACATAAAGTGGATACTATGATATCCATAATTGCGTAGAGTGTTGAAAAAATCACTCGATAAAGCCCTTCAAAACTGCTATTTTTAGACCCTAACAGCAGCATAAGATTAACCCGTTAGGTCAGGTGGCCTAACTTAAATAAAAAAGTCTCCGACAAACCCGGTACGGTTCAGCCATATATAACTCCATCAACCTGATTTTTTACCATTCGGTTTACCTAATTAATCATCACAAAATTATGTTGGTGATTATTTGGTAAATTTTTAAAAACTTATGTGACCAAAATTAAACGATCTTAATAAACATTAATTCCAATAAAAATATTTTAAAACGTAAGTTATTGATGTTATTGTACTTATATACACAGCAATTTATACAATTTAATGTAAATTATGTTGGTGACTATTGCCAAGGTTGGGGTTTCAGACTGCATAGGCCCAAGTGAACCGTATTGGGTTTGTGGGAGACTTTTATTTAACTGATGTTACGTAGTAAGTGCATTTTGAGCATCTTCGCTACTACATGTTGTAGTCGATTTATAAATTATTAATAATCATTATATTAAACTATATATTGTTATTATTTCTCACGAAAATCAGCATCAAAACATAGGTGACTTTTATAAACTAAAATGTCTAAAATGAAGTGACCAAAACCACATTAAATGATCTAAATTGATCAAAATTTTACTCCACCAAAAACTATATACCAGTAATCAAATCATATACTTATAATTAAGGTCATTTAATGGAATAAATCTCGGTGACCTTGCCAAGGTTGGGGTATTTTTATGATCTAACTTTTACTACTTTGTAGCAGGAATCACAGCCATACAATCAATCAATCCCAACCTCGGTAATAGCTTAAAAATATTACTAATAAAAATAGAACCAAATTAAATTATGCACACCAAAACTATAAATTGTGTCTACTTTTCTACACTTACACAATAAATACCGTTAGATTACTTGAAAAGTAAACAGTTAAATAGTAGAAATGTATCATAGTTATATTTTAATAATCTAAATATGTGCCGTGGAACGCGTAAACAAGTAACTTCTGAATGTTCATTTAATTTTGATAACCCCAAAATTATCTTCAAGCGAGATCTTTCTAAACTCGCATTAAACACTCATCCAGATTTTGCTGGCATTCATCACTGCTATCACATGGCCTTTCGAGCTCTACGATTAACTTCTCATTTTCGTTTAGCATCAAACAAACTCAATGTTTGGTCTATAGCAGGAATATCCAATTTCTGGATCGCTGATAATTTTGATTTGTACCTGCATCACATGAAGCTTCCGCCTTCACCTCAGGAATTACATGTATATACGTTCCCACCTGATGCCAACTTACAACAACAACTCAAACACTATGCAAGCTTTGAATTCTTAAGTTTTTTGCAAGCAAATACTTTTGATATACACAATTTAAATCCGCAGCATCTTCAGCAAGCGATCAACCGATATATTTCGACTGAAGTTTTACTCGACTTTAATCGCTTACATTCATTCAAAGCACATAAAACGCTCAGTCTTGAGGGGCTTGGTAAGTTACTCAATTTTAGCCATACACAACTCCACAATAGAAACAGAAAAATCCATGCACGTCGCCAGCATCTACTTGACGAAGTCAGCAAGCAATCAAAAGTCGTCGATCATTATTTAAATCAAAATGATTTTTCACCAAATCCAACAGATTTTTGGAATTGTTCATATGCACGAAAGTGAAACTAAGCCCCTTCCTCAACCCAAAATTTTATTATCAGACTTATTAAAAAAGCTTTTTAATGCAGAGGATTTGTGTCTTCATGCACATATTAACTTTATCGCAGATCTATTGGTTTACCATGACTGCTCAGATTATCTTAAGGGGCTTGTTCTCAGTGAGATTGAATCTGATATTTCTACAAGTTCACCACCTCGCATTCCCGCTACTCTCCAAGCGTCTAGAAAATCTAAAATTGGTGATTCCCCAATCACGTATTACATCAACAGTATTGCCAGCATTTATCATGCGCACACGGAACTACTCACCTGGAATGTGCTCGTCCTTAAAGCAGCACTATATTTATTAGCATTGCCGCAGATCAAACCAGATTTATTTGAAAAACAACATACAGAGCATCTCAATACGATTAAGCGCTTATTTCAGCGTTTCCGCGTTGCAAACAAGTCTTTTTTTGCAAAAAAAAAAGATGCTCACGCATTAGATTATCAAGCATTCTTAACTCTTAAATTCCCTGCTTTATTTCTATCATTAGAGCAATTTGTAGAGTCTGCTCTTCAACCTGAAGCAGATCAAGAACTAAATGATTTTCAGAAAAATTTCTGTGATGAATTACGTATTGCATTCAATTATGTACTAAAAAGCCGTCCAAAAATTGCCAAATCAAGTGTAGATAGTAAACTGCAATATCGTACATGGGATACCGATGGAACTATTAACGAAATCATTGAGACTAAAAAAAGTAATAGAGGTTTAGCTAATGAGCAAGCCCTTGACGAGCAAGAAGACCCCTCTGTTATTGTTCAAGCAGATCAGATTACACCACTTGCCAGACATTCTAAAAATGCCCAACGTATGGCACTTTCGTTAATTCCAAAACATATGCAACGACAAGATCATTTGCTCACTGCAAGTTGTTTACTCCCAAGTGTTTATACTATTTCTGACCTAATTACATACCTGTATCATGATGATAAAAAACATAATGATAAAAGCGTGCTCGTTGTATTACTTTGCTTAATCACAGGCGTTGGCTTTAAAGACTGGTTAAATTTTCAAAAAAGGCGTGTAAAAAGATTAAATCATCGCCAAGTCATTAAATTGCAAAGTGACCAATACTATCTCTCAACCAAATTCAGCATTTTTGAAGATGCAACGTTTGAATATCCGGAGTCACTGATCAATAACACCGTTCATTTAGATATCCCTATCCCAAATCACTTTATTGATCGTATCAAAGCAGAACCAATCATCACTGAAGATGAGCTAAAGAAAAAAATTAGAATAATAAAAGATGAAGTCAAAATTCCTCAGCTGAACTTATCAAAAACTAGCTCATTACTGCATCATGTTATTTTGCAAAAAACAGGCAATAGGCAACTTGCTGACATCATCACTGGTGTAGATGCAAGTCACTCTTCTTCAAGCTCTTACTGCCATTACAATGTAAATAAATTACAAAAAAATTATGTCAAAGTTTTATCTGAACTATGTACACAGCTCGCTGAAAATGACTACGGTGATATTGTCTATAGTGATCAGTCCATCTGCTTTGGTAGCCAAAAAGCACCAAGTAAAAATGTCATAAAGGACATCCTTTTCTATCTTTACACCAAAATTTATACGACTTCAGATAACGACTGGGTAGAAAGTTTTAATGCTTATAGCATTTGGATGTGGCATATCCTACTTTTGTTTACCGCTGCACGACCTGTTCGGGACTTTCCAGGTTTTTTGAATAATATAAGTTTTCAGCAACAGACAATTATGCTGTCTGACAAAGAGGTCGGTGGTAGACGTGGCTTTGGACGCTTGATTCCACTTTGTGCATTTCTCATCGGTGAATTAAAGAAATATCTTCGTTTCCTCGAACATATCCAACAACATTACATGGCGATTAACCGCGAAATCTCAGCCCAAATTGATGCCATATTTAATAATGAACAGCCTCTGTTAAATCTTTTACAAAATGGCACACTCACTCCGCTTACACCTTCCAATGTGCGTGACTTTCATCCTGAAGTTGGGTTAGCACATCCCAACTGGCACCGCCATACAACACGTGCCTTTCTCACCAACAAACAAATCCCCGAGCCTTTAATACTTGCACTTTTTGGACATGAAGCCTTCCAACAGGAAGCCGCACATCCATTTTCTAGTTTGTCTCTGAACCAATATCGCGCGCTCGCAACACATTTAAATGAAATGCAGGAATATTTTGAAATTATTGGAGTGAATTTAAATGTCCTCATCGCTTAAAAAAGCAGATCAACTGTTTGCCGAAAAGAAACGAGAACTTACTCGACAATTAAATGAACAAAAAATTCAAAATGAAGTTCATGCTTCACTCCGCAAATATTTTTCAGAACAGCAGTTTGATCAGAATCCACATTTGCTAGGTGATTACGGCGAGGTTTATAGCCACATCAAGAAAAACTCTACGAGTAAAAAGTGGATCAAGTTTGCATATGATTTTTTTGAAGATTACATCAAAGAGTTAAATGCTCAGCATCGCTTGGATTTAGAGCTGCCTCATGCTGTTTTAGATATTAAAAGAGATAAGCCTATCGTGACCATGAGCTGGAATGCCGATGGTCATGAAATAAATGACCTCGTACAACAGCTTTATAATTATTGGGAATTGGCTGAAAGCTGTGACTCATTCTCAAATGAGGAAATCGTGGGCAATATTATATTGTCTGCCATTCTATTTGGTGGCTTAAATGAAAAAGCTGAACTTAATGCCTTGCTTGAACACCTCAGAAATCCAGTAAAAGTACGCCATTATAAAGACCTTAATATTCTTTTTTTAGAATCCCATTCTAATCATTATGGCGATATTTTTATTGATGAATATACTGTTCGAAAATCTAGAAATTTTATTCCAGACCCCGTCACACGTCTGTGGCTAATACATTTTAATCTGAGAGATATTCGACATGTTCATCTTCCCGTAGAGGGCTATCTTGAGTATATCTTTCGAAAAATAAAGAAAAAGTTTAAAAAAAATAGCTTATCGCATTTACTTCAGCATGCTCGCTACAACTGGTTACAGCTTCCCAACGTAGATATAGATCCGGCGCTCTCTGAATGCCTCATCGGGAATTTACTCAGTTGTGGTTTACCCGAACAAGAGTTTGAGCGTTTTGTGCAACCAAAATTTAAATATAAGCATGAGCTCACTACTGAAGTCATTCATCAGTCTAAGAATTTACCTCCACAAACTGTTTATTTGCATCATGAGCAAGATGCACTAAAAGATGTACTAAAAATTCATAAAGACTTATTAAAAATTATTCGTCTTCGCCAAACAGATGCCCCAATCTATCAACTCATGATCGATTATTGTATGGAGAATGCAAAACTCTTTAATGAATACAGTAAACGAATCACCCTGTGGTTAATTAGTCTCTTTAAACCACCTCAAGAAGATATAGATCTGCTAGCTCAGAGATTTGATTTTTGCGCTACAATTTTTGCTAAAATCATTTCCAACAATAGCCAGTTAGCCAAAAGCTCAATTTACACATACTACACTCGAATTGGTGAGCCTTGGCTAATCTATTCTTTACAATATCAATTTTCTGAGGACGATGAAGAAACACGCCTGCAAAAAATATATGCACAGATTTATCAAAATAACTGTATTGCTGAAAGTCTGCTCGAAGATACTGTTAAAAAATCGGCTGCTCAAATTGTAAAAACACTCAAACGTTTTCATCAATTTCAAGAACAACTATTCGATGCCCCAGCATTCACTTTAGAGACGCTGGATCAACAAACCAGACCACGCACACGTATTATCAGCCCAGTCACATTTCAACTGTTAATCAAAAAACTTCAACAAGCACATCTACAAAATATCATCTCTCAACATGACTATGAAAATCTTAGTCTTATTTATACGCTTGCTTACAGAACTGGGATGCGAATTAATGAAATGATTGGTTTACGTATCAAAGATACTGAAGGATTAAACAGAATATCATTATTGGTCAAGCCATATGGGTCAGAAAAAATAGGCAATGAACACAGATTAAAGACTGACAGCGCGCAACGTAGCGTGCCCGTGTATTGCTTACTCAAAGCATCTGAGTATCAACAATTTCATCAATATGTTGTCAAACAGCGGTTAACAAAAAAACCGAATGATTATTTATTCAGTCAGTTCAATGAGAATAAGAAACTCAGCCAGCACATGCTGACTGCACCCTTTAAAAATTTTATGGATCAGTTATTCAAGCAACATCACTATACATTTCATTCATTTAGACATTCTGCAGCAAATCATTTAGCATTAATTTTTAAATGTGATTATCATTTTTTGTCTGATAGCCTCACAGACTATACGGAAGTTGAATATAATCAGCTCAGGGCTGAGTTATTACGTAATTCAATTGATCAAAATCATTGGATTATCATCGCACATCTTTTGGGGCATCTCGAACCCATCGAGACCTTTAAAAGTTATATTCATGTAGCTTACTTTATTGCAGGTTATCAATTTTCCAAATATCGCCCATTACTAAGCAATGGTTTGGTTAAGAAAATGCTGGGGATAAGCAATTCAACACAAGAGTTACATTTTCTAAAATCGCTCAATGATCAGTCTGAATTCAATTTTGAAATGCATGCTACAACGCTCTGTAAACTCCTTCTAAACAATCAAGAAAAATGGATAGCGAGCAATGCTCACACACTACATGCAGAATTAGAGGTAAATCAAACGCAAGAACATTGTATTTTTGACTATTTTGTCGCGACTCCAGAATCTAAAATCGATCTTGATCTATTTTATAAGGCACTCTGCTTATTAGAGTTATACAAATATGATACGGAGCGCGTAGCACAAGAACTTTGCCTATCTCATGAGCTCATCAAGTATTGGTATGACAATGCAATCCAACTCAAACAACTTAAATCTAGAAAAAACAATCCAAGACTTTTTCATATAACCGAACTGCAATACATCAAACCGTCAATGATTGATACTAATGAGGACCTTTTATTGGTCACACATTTTTTTAACTATCTACAAGCCTGCTATCAAAAGTCACCTGAAAATATTAGGTATGTCTTAGAATTCTTTATTAATCACGTAACTGCTTCACATACAGGTTTACATTCAACGCGGAAAAATATTCAGAATCTGGAAAAATTCTACTATGCGGCCAAAGATCTGTTTCCTGCCAACATGTGGCATTTACTTGGAATAGATATGGTTAATTTTTTAAACAAAGAAATTACGCCGAATCTACTCAAACTTGCCAAGGCAAATCAGAAACTAGAAGGTTACCCAACAACAAAAGAAAATAATGCACGCTTACAGCTATATTCCTTAAAACAAGGCAAAGCACTACCGGCTTTTAAATTTTGTTTACATCTGGCTTGCATTGGTAGGCCTGCTCAATTGCAGTTAGAAATAAAATGACTTCAATAAATCATCGTAACGGATACTGCTTAACTCTCGTGCTACACCTAAGTTTTAATGGTGAGTGTCTGTTTTAATTTTTTTTGGGGGTTATACAGTTAATTAATGCTGATAAAAGCCTAGGCTGGCCATATATAATTCCATCAACCTGATTTTTTACCATTCGGTTTACCTAATTAATCATCACAAAATTATGTTGGTGATAATTTGGTAAATTTTTAAAAACTTATGTGACCACAATTAAACGATCTTAATAAAAATTAATTCCAATAAAAAATATTTGAAAACGTAAGTTGTTTATTTCATTGTACTTATATACACAGCAATTTATACAATTTAATGTATATTATGTTGGTGACTATTGCCAATATCGGGCTTTGGATTTTGATGCTGTATTGATTGAATTTAATGGGGAGGATGATCATGTTCATTTATTAATTAATTACCCACCAAAAGTTGCTATTTCAAATTTAGTGAATAGCTTAAAAGGTCTATCTAGTCGCCACCTTAGAAAAGACTTTCCTGAAATTAAAAACAAACTTTGGGGTGATTCTTTATGGTCGCCAAGTTACTTTGCTTCAAGTTGCGGTGGTGCGCCATTAGAAATTATTAAACAATACATCGAGCAACAACAATCACCTCATTAGAATTAAAAATCGAGCCTTATATCACCTCCATAAATGAGGGTGTTTTACGGCTCATTGGATAAATAAACATAAACGTCGACTACTCCCAGATCATTTAGCAACCGTACGTATTGAGCATGAATCTGCATCAACGCAATACATCTGTGGGTGCACACTGCGTCGTATCGGCGAATATCAGTGAAAAATTGAATTTCAGACCAGCGCAGTTCTATAAAGAACAGCATGTGCGTGGTAAATGGGTTTGTGATCAATGTGACACCCTGACTCAGCAAACGATGCCTGCCTATGTGATCGATAAATGTATTGCGACACTTGAGTTACTTAGCCATGTGCTGGTATCCAAATATGCTGATCACTTACCGCTGTATCGTCAGCGACAGATCTTTCTGCGCGCAGGTGTAGATCTATCTAGATCCACCCTGTCAGATTGGATTGGTCGCTGTGGTGTAGACACTTGAACCTCTGGTCAATGCCTTAAAACAGGTGGTGCTGCAGCAAGGGGGTGATCTATGACTTTCAAGAAACCGTTCAGGTCTGCATGCAGAAGAATTCCTGAATGGCTGGCAGGGACATCTGGTCTGTGATGATTACAGTGGTTATAAAGCACATTTCAAATCAGGTCAGATCATTGAAGTAGGTTGCATGGCACATGCATGTCGTAAATTCCATGAACTGCATATCACTGGGAAAAGTCAGATTGCTGAACAGGCACTGGTGCTGATTCAGAAATTGTATGCGATAGAAGCAGAGTTAAGGCACAAGACCGACGGTACAGCGCAACAACGCTGCGAATACCGGCAACGGCATAGTCAACCAGTGATGCAACAACTATATGAATTGCTCAACCAACATCATCTGATGGTGCCATCAAGTTCTACCACCGCTAAGGCAATCAATTACACTCTAAAGCGCTGGCAAGCCTTAAGCCGCTATTCAGATGATGGTAATCTATCTATTTACAATGATTTGGTGGAGAACCAAATGCACCCTTGGGCTTTAAGTCGTAAGAACTGGTTGTATGTTGGATCACTGCGCAGTGGTCAGCGAGTTGCTAACATCATGACATTGATCCAGTCAGCAAAGTTGAATGGTCTAGATCTGTATGCCTATTTAAATGGTGTACTGCAAAAGTTGCCGACATACAAAGTGATCCAAATTAAAAGATTGGCATAGAGTTTAGAGGATACTTACAAATCAATGGTATCGCCAAGTTGATCGTCATCATCTTTAGCTAAAACGGTCTTTAGCTTATCATTTGTGGCTAGACGCAACAGCATCAAATATCTAGCTTAAGAAGCATCTCAGAGTAAATTTTTACAACAAAGCTAATAAGCTTAGGCTATTTTAATAGTTTTCATGATCCGCTGCTTTATACAAAGGCTATAAAAATATTTAGTAATTTTTTATCTAAATTACTCTATATACTTAAAACTTGGTTGATCTCCCTATCTTAACCACACCATTTTTTGAGCACTGAAAAACTTTTTTCTGCAAAAATATATGAGGAACAACAAAAGTGTAAAATCTAAAAATAATATCTATTCTTTTAACTATTTTTCATTCAGCTATACACACAGATATTTTGTATCCAATTTTCTTAGTACTTGAATTCTTCAGTGATACATTAAAAAATGTGTAGCAAGTTGCTACACTTTTCCTTAGACAAGCTCTTTACCAAAAATATCATTCAGCCTATCACGAATACTTTGTACAAATTCCGGATTATTTTTTAGTTTATGCTTCATATTACGTTTAAAGTCATTCAAGCTCATACCAACTTCAGCAAAATCCATTTGGAATAAAGTGTCATTAATAACAATATTTGCTTGAGAGTCAGTGAGACAACCAATTTTTTTAAACCACTTCTTGAACTGCGAATACTTTTCATCATTATTAAAAATGTACCAGGAACGTACATTCGTATCGAATTTTGCCCCCAATTCTTTTACTAATGCATTCTCTTCAAATGGAACATCAAGATAAATTTTTTCAATTACAGCAGTTTCATTTAGTGTTTTATCAGTAATACGCTGATGCAGTTTAAAATTCACCCCCACAATTGGGCGCCCTTTTTTTATGGTTTCATACTCTAGTTGTAGATCTGTATTTTCGTTAATTTCTGCAACTATTTTATCTAATACATAGCGTCTAAAATCTACCCAGCGATCATATTTAGTTTCATTAATATCAATCAGAGCTTTCAAGTTTTCTAAAAGCATTGGGACTTCATAACTCTTTTGGCTTGCGTACTTGAATTCATTTTTAATGAAATACGTATAAAGACTCATACTAGCAACAGAATCCAAGGCAAACAGATGTTTCAATTGATAGGTGGTGAAATTCCCCCCAGCCAACTGCGTGAAATACGGTAACACCTCACTGGTAAAACGAATCTGAATGGCATTTTTAGAATCATCTTCCCATCTTAACTCACGGATAATAGGAACGACAGAATGTACTTTTTTAGTCTTTCTCTTACCATCATCAGTAGGTTCCTCAATAATAAAATGAGCCACCCTAGATGAAAGTTCTTTATAAATCCGGTCTATTGCAACATTAATCGAATTGCGTTTATTCAATCCTAGTAAATCTGCCAAATCATCCTTATACAGATAAATATAGGTTTGTTCTGTGATTTCACCATTTACCCTATTTTTCTCACTATAATTTGCAACAGCCATTGCATATAGGAGCGCCTTATATTCATTGGCTGATAACTCAATTGGGCGAATTAAGCGGTTACTAGTGCTAACAACGCCATTATGACGAATATTGCCTATACAGTAAGGAATATGATTCAATTCTTCTTGCAATGATTCTGATTCTGTCATAACCGTGATATTTATATATTTAATTCTATTTTTATATACAAAAGTGGAAAAACTTTCAAGACTTTCACCACAAGAATCTAAGAGTGGAAGGCTTGTCATCAGAAATATGCATTTTTGACGATTTATTGTCCTTAAAGTGGAATGAAATATATTATTTCCACCATATAGTGACAGACCTTCCACCTTTAGCTCTAAACTAACAGTTCAAAATACCCATTTTCACTTATTTCTTCCAAATTTAGGTATGCTATGTCAGATAGAAACCTAGATGTGACAAGGCTTCCACCTTTCATTAGATTTGAAAGGTATAAATGAATAGATAATCATCAGGAAATATCCAATAAAAAAAATTTATCCACAGGGTGCTAACACATAGTGACAAACCTTCCACCCTTAAAGATTGTTTAGCCAACTTTATCAACAAATTAAGTATTTATTTTTGCAAGAGTTTTTTAAAAAATATAACCTTTTTAAAAATAGTAGTGACAAACCTTCCACTCTTGTGACAAACTTTCCACTTTACGGTGACAGACCTTCCACCTTTGAGTGACAGACCTTCCACCTTTGAGTGACAGACCTTCCACCTTTGAGTGACAAACCTTCCACTTTACGGTGACAAGCCCTCCACTTTTAAACTTATAAGCATTTGTTTTATATAGCAAAAAAACAGTCTTAATTATTAATTAGCTAAATAAATAATTATACTAATTATTAATTAAGCTAGCTTATTTAAAAATTAGTTTTTTAAGTTGTTTTACACCTAAATAAATAAGATTTATAAATTTAAAAACTATAGTATGATGAGTGAAAGTTATTTATATTGTTAAACATTCAAATACGGAAGCATCTGACACGTATGTCTGCAAAAATTATTACGGTTGCTAACCACAAAGGTGGATGTGGCAAAACAACGACCGTTGTACATCTAGCCTCTGAACTTGCAAATCTTGGCAATAAAGTTTTAGTCATTGATTTAGATCCTCAAGCAAACGCAAGTTTACACATTGGGATCCAACATCCAAGCGAAATTGTTGTTACTTCAGCAGAATTACTCGTTGGTGATATTTCATTATTAGCTGATGCATTACAAGAAGAAACAAACTTTGAAAAAGTATCATTAATTTATGGCTCATTAAATTTAGGAAAAACTGAAGACCAGCTTAAAGAAGAAGCTCCTCGTCCTTCAGAAGAATTAAGCATCAAGCTAGAACTGTTAAAAGATCTTTACGACTTCATATTAATTGATTGCCCACCTAGTCTTAAACTATTAACCAGTAATGCCTTAGCATCATCAACACATGTCATTATCCCTATCGAATCTGGATCACAATATGGACTGTATGGGGTAACAGATCTTTTAAACCATCTTGAAAAGATAAAACGTATTAATCCAGATTTAGAGCTTTTAGGCGCTTTACTGATTAAACATGATGAACGTCAGAATGTTTGTAAATTGATTCGGGATGAAGCTTTAAAACAGGTTGGAAAAATTTTACAAACTACCATTCCTCAAAGTACTAAAGTTAATCAAGCAGCAATTCTGCAACAGCCACTTTTGAAAGTAGAAAAAAATTCAAAAGTACGTAAGGCTTTTGAAAGCCTTGCTTATGAAATTGTAGCGAAAGTTTAAACCTGAGAGTATTATGGCAAGCACTAAAGAGCTTTTAGCTCAAAAATTGAAACAAAATACAGAAAAACATCAGCAAGCACAGAAAGACAATATTAAAGAGCTAAAAGAATTTAGACGTAATGTTCCTATTGAGGATATCAGTCGCAGTCCCAACCAACCGCGTAAAGTATTTGAAGATTCTCAATTAAAAGAACTGGCGGATTCTATTAATGAAATCGGCCTTTTGCAGCCCATTACAGTGCGTAAACTTGATAATCTGAAATATGAACTGATTGCAGGCGAGCGACGCTTACGGGCGCATCAATTACTCGGCAAGTCGGTGATTGAAGCCATTATCATTGATGCTAATGATGAAGAAGCATCTTTGTTAACCCTAGCTGAAAATTTAAAGCGTCAAGATCTGACAGATTATGAAATTTTTATTGGTTTGAACTCACTTGATGAAAAGTTGAAGAAGAACAAGCAACGTTTAGCTAATTCATTGGGTTTAAATCGCGAAGATATGTACAAATATCTATCGTATGAAAAGCTGCCTAAAGCAATGTTGAATGACCTGGATTTGGAGCCAGGTCTAGTCGGTCGTACTGCTGCAACAGCGTTCAAGAAATTTTTATCGGATCATATAGAGCAACTTTCGGAGGCGGAAACAGCTTTACTCGGTGCTTGGGAGAAATTAAAAGAAAAAAAACTGGAGCAAAGCAAAGTTACTTCTTATGCTGAAAAACTATTGAGTCAAGATCCAGAAAAAGTAACCACGACATCAGTGGTAAGAAAAATCGAATATGATGGTAAGGTTGCTGGAAATATCAAACTGAATCAAAAACAGCTCAATATCTCTCTTAAAATTTCAGAAATTGATGAAGCTAGTCTTTTACAACTAGAAGATTTTTTAAAACAGCTTATTCAGAAAAGTGAAAAAGTGTAGCAACTTGCTACACTTTTCAGTTTGCTCATAAAACTCTCACACTTACGTGAGAATTTTTTATAATTATCACATGCGAAAAATTATACCACCCAAACTGAAATTGATATGGTTACGCTAGAAGAGTTTATTCCTAAAAATTATCTTATACGTAAAATAGACAAAGCGATTGATCTCAATATCATTCATGAACGTGTCGCGCATCTATATTGTCCCGATAAGGAGACTGTTGAACGAATTTTGCCGTTGCAAAATAATTACAGGGTCTCTGTTATGCAAGTAACGCAGCAATGTTTACTGTCAGTTACAGCACAAAACTTGAAGAAAATCGCCTTGCACTTATCGAAGTTAATTTTTATTGTATTTTTTAGCCATCAATACGCTTAAAAATAAATCACTATGAATAAGCGATAGAAGTTTAGAAAATACCCCCACTTTAACGATCGCTAAAGTGGGGTTTGTGATTAGTCTGAAAAGTGTAGCAACTTGCTACACTTTTTTAATACTTAAATTGTACGACAAGAAATGACGTATCAATACTTACACACGAGCGTATTATTGGGTACTATTGGTTTAACTAAAACTAGATAACCTATTCATTGCAGGACAATTCCATGGCACGTACTCCAAAGCAAACCAAACAAGAACCCATTGAGGTCATTCTTTGGAAAGCTGCAGACAAACTTCGTAAGAACATTGATGCTGCTGAGTACAAGCATGTAGTCCTTGGTTTGATCTTCCTCAAGTACATCTCTGACTCATTTGAAGCTCACTACAACCTATTGGTTGAAGGTGAGGGAGAGTTTGCAGGAGCTGATCCTGAAGATCGTGATGAATACACTGCATACAACGTCTTCTTCGTTCCTGAGATCGCACGTTGGTCATACCTGTTAAACCAAGCAAAGCAAGTCACCATTGGTAAGATTGTAGACGATGCAATGGAAGCCATTGAGAATGAGAACCCTCAGCTCAAAGGTGTACTACCTAAAGTCTATGCACGTCAAAATCTCGATCCTACGAGCCTAGGTGAGCTGATAGACCTCATTGGTAACATTGCCCTAGGTGATGCAAAAGATCGCTCTGCCGACGTTTTAGGACACGTATTCGAGTACTTCCTAGGTGAGTTCGCTTTAGCTGAAGGTAAGCAAGGTGGGCAGTTCTACACGCCTAAATCCATCGTGAGCTTATTGGTTGAAATGCTAGAGCCATACAAAGGACGTGTATTCGATCCTTGCTGTGGTTCAGGTGGTATGTTCGTACAGTCTGAGAAATTCGTAGAATCGCATCAGGGTTTAGTGGACGACATCTCCATCTATGGTCAAGAAAGTAACCAGACAACTTGGCGTTTGGCCAAGATGAACTTAGCCATTCGTGGCATTAACTCAGAGCATGTGAAATGGAACTCTGAGGGTTCATTCCTGAATGATGCACACAAAGACCTGAAAGCGGATTACATCATTGCTAATCCACCATTCAACGTCTCTGATTGGAGCGGTGAGCAGTTAGTGGGTGATGCTCGTTGGTCTCTAGGTACACCACCTGCAGGCAATGCGAACTTCGCATGGATGCAACACTTCTTGTATCACATGAGTCCTAAAGGTCAGGCAGGCGTTGTGCTTGCTAAAGGTGCATTAACCTCTAAGACCAGTGGTGAAGGTGAGATTCGTAAAGCCTTGGTTTCAGAAGCCAATGTCATCGACTGTATTGTGAACCTACCTGCCAAGCTGTTCCTGAACACACAGATTCCTGCTGCTTTATGGTTTATGCGTCGTGACCGTGTTAACTCAAGCCAATACCAAGATCGTAGCAATGAGATTCTGTTCATTGATGCTCGTAACCTAGGTCATCTGATTAACCGCAGAACCAAAGTCTTGTCTGATGAAGATATTAAGCTCATCACAGACACTTACCACAATTGGCGTAACAAGGGTGGTGAGTATGAGGATGTTGCAGGCTTCTGTGCATCTGTACCACTTGAGAAAGTCGCTGAGCTTGATTATGTACTGACGCCAGGTCGTTATGTTGGTTTAGCTGATGATGAAGATGAGTTCGACTTCAAGGTACGCTTTACAAGCTTAAAGGCAGAGTTTGAAGCACAGCTTGCTGAGGAAGCCAAGCTAAACCAAGCCATTGCTGAGAACTTAGCAAAGGTGGTTGTATGAGTGAGTGGCAGGTTGGGCGATTAGATAGCTTCTTTACCCTAAAACGTGGTTATGACTTACCAAAGCAATCTCGTGTTTCTGGTAGTGTTCCCATCATTGCTTCTTCAGGTTTTGCTGATTTTCATAATGAAGCCAAAGTAAATGAATCAGGTGTTGTGACGGGCCGATATGGAACCATTGGTTCAGTTTTTTTCAGTGATGTACCATTTTGGCCATTAAACACATCTCTTTATGTAAACGACTTTAAGGGGAATGACAAAAAGTTCATCTACTACTTTTTGCAAACATTGGATTGGGAAAAATTTAGTGACAAAAGTGCGGTGCCTGGAGTTAACCGTAATGATGTTCATCAAGAAGAGATATGCTTTCCGTCTCTCCCTGAACAAAAAGCCATAGCCTCAATCCTTTCATCATTAGATGACAAGATCGACTTACTGCACTGTCAGAACAAGACTTTGGAAGCCATGGCTGAAACACTGTTTCGTCAATGGTTTATTGAGGAAGCGAAAGAGGATTGGGATGATTTACTAGTAAGTGATATAGCTACTCATATCAAAGACAATGTGAACCCATCAAAAGATCCTCTTAAGACATACTATCATTTTAGTTTGCCTGCTTTTGATTCAGGAGAAAAGCCTACTATTGAATTGGGTGCGGAAATTCTGAGTAATAAGTACAGAGTATGTGAGAACTCAATTTTAGTCTCAAAGCTGAATCCAAGAGTGCCTCGTATATGGTTATTAACTGATGTCAAAGATAATTATGTATGTTCAACAGAGTTTCAGAATTTGAAGCCTAAAGTAGGATCTCATTTAATGTTCTTGTATAGCTTATTCAATTCAAGAGATGTTATTGATGAATTAGCAATGAGTGCTTCGGGAACCAGTGGCAGTCATCAAAGGGTTAAGCCAGAAGATATGTTAAATATCTCTTTTAAGACTCCAAGTTTAGACTACCTTGAAGAGTATTCGCTGTTGATTACTCCTTCGATGCAAAAGGTTTCATCTAACAAGAAGCAAATCCAAACACTTGAACAACTACGAGATACCTTGCTTCCTAAGCTGATGAGCGGCGAAGTCAGAGTCCAATACCAAACAGAAGAAGTTGCATAACATTTGAGGTGAAGTCATTTGATGGCTTCACCTTTTTTACATTCAGGGGGCTGAATTGAATAAAAAAATTATAGGGGCAATCATTGCCTTAGTCGTAGTGATCTGTGGCTACTTGTATGCTTCGCCATACATTGCCATCAATAACATCAAGAATGCTGCACAAGTAGGTGATAGCGAAAAGGTGTCCAAGTACATCGACTATCCAAGTGTGCGTCAGAGCTTCAAAGATCAAATGAATGCCATGATGATGAAAGAGATGGCAACCCATAAAGATGATGGTTTCGCAGCACTAGGTGCCATGCTTGCATCTACCATGGTAGACAAGATGATTGATGGTTTTGTCACACCTGAAGGGATGACCATGATGATGCAAGGCAAAGACCTTAAAGATGCAGCACATTCATCACAGGGAGCATCAACAACAGAAACCAAAGAAGAAGATCAAGCAGAGTACAAAACTCGCTATACCTCATTCAGTGACTTTGAGGTTGTGATCCAACATCCAAATGATTCCAAAGCCGTCACTGTCAAAATGGTTCGTGATGGTTTGAGTTGGAAAGTGAATAAGATCGCTGTGCCGATGGATTAAGTAAAAGAGAACAAAGAGGAAAAACAGAATGATAAAGCGCATGATTCAAATGGGATTTGGCTTGATTGCTGTAGTTAGCTTTGCTGCAACCGTTCAAGCAGCACCGGCTAAATTCAATCATAGCGGCATACAAAAAGGTAAAGTCATAGAAACCTGTTATCACTCTCCTTGTTCAGTCGCCAAGTTTGTCTCTTACAAACAACTGAATAAGACAGCGACTGAATCCAAGATTCAAGTCACCTTGCTGGGCGGTAGTCGTGAGTGGGAAGCCAAGAAAATTGACTGGAATAGATCGCCACATAAAGTCACTGTGAATTGCTCATACCAACGACCAACAGTTCAGATTGGTTCACAAAAGACTCTGATTCCACTCAATGATGGTTTAGGTGTTCCTGGAGTACTGATGGTAGATGCTGAACTCTATCTATATGTTTGCCATAAGTTTGAGGGCGCTATTGAGAATGCTGTGCAGAAGTATGGCTATAACGTGCAGGACGATGAATAAGGTTTCTTAGCTTTACATCATATAAAAAATTAATGAGTCCAGGTTATATGGATAAGTTTAGGGGGAAATAATCAAGTGACTAAGATGACCGAATCAGACATTGAGCTGATGGCGATAGAGCAACTAGAGGGATTGGGCTATACCTATGTGTATGGACCTGAGATTGAATCGAAGGGCACTAACCCTCTACGAAGCTATAAGCAGGTCATCTTGGAAGACAAAGTGCTTGATGCATTACAACGCTTAAATCCTCATTTAAGCCAAGACAAATGTACTGAAGCACTAAAGCAAGTCACCAATATTCAATCCCCTGATCTACTCAGTAATAACCAAGCATTCCACCGACTGCTCACTGAGGGCATTAACATTGAGGTGAGCAAAGAGGGTAACACTCAAGGTGAGTATGCTTGGTTGATTGACTTTGAGAATCCAACCAATAACGAATTCCTTGTCGTCAATCAAGTAACCATCAAAGAAGATCGCTGGACAAGACGACCAGACATTATCTTGTATGTGAATGGCTTACCCTTGGTGGTCATTGAACTCAAGAATGCAACAGACGAGAATGCCACTGTAGAAGGCGCATACAAGCAAATACAGACCTATCAAAGCCAAATCCCTAGCTTGTTTACCTACAATGCTTTCAACGTCATCTCTGATGGTTTAGAGGCGAAAGCAGGTACTGTCTCAGCAGACTACAGTCGCTACATGGCGTGGAAGACAAACAATGGTCAAACCAAAGCCAAGAAGACACAAGCACAGCTAGAAGTCCTGATTCATGGTTTACTGAATCCAGTCACACTACTCGACATGATTCGACACTTCATTGTCTATGAATCAACGAAGCACGAGGATACCAATGGCTTAATCACCATTAAGACCATCAAGAAGATGGCTGCATATCATCAGTACTATGCAGTGAATGCAGCAGTCCTCTCGACTATTCGTGCGTCTGCAGTGAACTCGGACTCGAAATCAGCAGAAGTTGCCATGCAACATCAAGGTAGAAGTAAGCTCGAATTGGTACAGCAACAAGCAGTCGGTGACAAGAAAGCCGGTGTGGTATGGCATACCCAAGGCTCAGGTAAGTCTTTGTCTATGGTTTTCTACACAGGCAAGATTGTCTTGGCTTTGGATAATCCAACAGTCGTTGTGATCACAGATCGTAATGATCTAGATGATCAGCTCTTTGGTACATTCGCTGCATCAAGCCAACTCCTTAGACAAACACCACGACAAGCAGACAGCCGAGAAGAACTCAAAGAGTTACTCAAGGTGGGTTCAGGTGGCGTGATCTTCACCACCATCCAAAAGTTCCAACCGGATGATGGCACTAGCGTCTACGAGCAACTGTCAGACCGAACCAACATTGTCGTGATTGCAGATGAAGCACATCGTTCTCAGTATGGCTTTAATGCCAAGGAAGTCGATGTCAAAGATGAAGATGGCAAGGTTGTCGGTAAACGTACTGTCTATGGTTTTGCCAAGTACATGCGTGATGCACTTCCTAATGCTACTTACCTTGGTTTCACAGGAACACCAATTGAGAAGACGGATGTAAACACACCTGCAGTCTTCGGGAACTATGTAGATATCTATGACATCTCGCAAGCAGTGGAGGATGGTGCAACTGTTCGTATCTTCTATGAAAGCCGCCTAGCTAAGATTGCCATCAGTGAGGAAGGCAAAGAGCTGATTGAAGACTTTGATGACCAGTTTACTGAAGATGACTTAAACCAAACTCAAAAAGAACGTGCGAAGTGGGCAAGAGTCGAAGGTTTGATCGGCAGTAAAGAACGTATCAAAGCCATTGCAAAGGACATCGTAGAACACTTTGAGCAGCGTCTTAAAGCCAATGCAAACCAAGGCAAAGGCATGATCGTCAGCATGTCTCGCAGGATCGCTGTAGACCTTTACAACGAGATTGTAAAGATCAAACCAGAGTGGCACAGTGATGATCTGAATGATGGTGTAATCAAAGTTGTGATGACTGCCTCAGCTTCAGATGGTGAGGTGATTGCTAAACATCACTCTACCAAGCAACAGCGCCAACGCTTAGCAGATCGTATGAAAGACAATGATGATAAGCTCAAACTCGTTATTGTTCGTGATATGTGGCTGACTGGTTTCGATGCCCCAAGTATGCACACCCTTTACATCGACAAACCAATGAAAGGTCACAACCTCATGCAAGCGATTGCACGAGTCAACCGTGTCTACAAAGACAAGGCTGGTGGCTTGGTTGTGGACTATCTTGGTATCGCATCTGACTTGAAAGAAGCCTTATCGTTTTACTCAGAAGCAGGTGGTAAAGGTGATCCTGCATTGGTGCAGGATGAAGCTGCAACGATCCTGCAAGAAAAGCTAGAAGTGCTTGATGGCATTTTGCATGGCTTCAACTACCAAGAGTACTTCACTGCAGATACTTCTCGTAAGCTCAACATCATTTTAGAAGCGGAAGAGCATATCCTTGGTGTAGATCAAGGAGAAGGGAAGACTCGCTTCCTGACAGCAGTCACAGCGATGTCACAGGCATTCGCATTAGCTGTACCTCATCCACATGCTATGGAAGCTGCACCAGTGGTGGCATTCTTCCAAGCAGTCAAAGCACGTCTTGCTAAGTTTAGTGATGGTACAGGCAAGATTTCTGGCTTAAGTAATGCTGAGCTTGAAGCCAAGGTAAAGCAAACCATTGACCAAGCTCTAGTCACAGAGCAAGTGGTAGATATCTTCGATGCTGCAGGGATTCAGAAACCAGATATCTCGATTCTCTCTGATGAGTTTATGCAGGAGATGAAAGACTATAAGCATAAGAACATTGCGCTTGAAACACTTAAGAAGTTACTTGGTGATGAGATTAAGGTACGAGAGCAACGCAGTGTCACCCAAGGTAAGAAGCTCATGGATATGTTGAGTTCAGCAATTAAGGGTTATCAGAACAAGGTACTTACTGCAGCAGAAGTCATTGATGAACTGATCAAGTTAGCTAAGACAATTCAGGAGTCAGACAAACTGGCTGAAGAACTCAACCTGACTGAATACGAATATGCGTTCTACTCAGCAGTAGCAGACAATGACAGTGCTCGAGAATTGATGCAGAAAGACATATTGAGAGAACTTGCAGTCGTACTCACTGATTCTATTCGTAAGAATGTGACTTTGGATTGGACGATCAAGGAAGCTGCTAGAGCAAAGTTAAGAGTCATCGTGAAGAGATTGCTGAAGAAGTATGGCTATCCACCTGATATGGCTTTATTGGCTACAGAAACTGTATTGGAACAGGCTGAGCAGTTGGCTGAAGAGCTTTCCAGTTCAAAAGAATAGGGTACAGATAGTGTTCAAAAAGACCGCTATATTAACCATAACCAAGGGGGCATTTTTACACTGCTGCTAACAAGGACAACCCTTCACTTATACTAGCTCAAAACTGATCTGACAGTTCCCCGTTTTTTATTGTGCCTGTCAGGTTAAATTTGGGCTAAATTCTTATCAGCCCAAATTCGTTTTCCATTAAGTAAAGTTTCAAATGGGCTTCCTGTTTGACATCTTTTGGGAATAGTTTCGGATATTTTGTTGTTCTAACTTTTCATGATGCTGTTGAATTTAGTCCAGATCTCATAAAACATTGTATAACTGAAACGCTGGAAAACCTATTTAGCAAATTTGGGGTGTAGTTTCCACTTGAAATAATTCAATTAAAAATAAATGTATGTATTTTATTTATTTTTTGATATATTTCAGTTTAACCTAAAAACGACTAGTGATAGTTATAAAAAGTTGTGCTTAGAAGAATCTTTATTATTTTCAGAGGTTTACTTATGAAAAAGTTAGTAATCTTATTATCAATGTCGACGGTTTTTTTATCAGCTTGTGGTAATAAACATGACAAAATGGTTGGCTACTGGCAATTAGAAAATGTGCAAGGAAAGCGCATTATGCAAATTTTTAAAGAGGGTAAAGATAGTTATATTCTTAAAGAAAATGTGGTTGCTCGTAGTAATGTGGTGAATGGTAAAGAGGGAAGTTCTCTCGTATTGGAAAAAAAAGATGATACTTTAGCGGTTAATAATGGTTTAGCTGCTATGCCCTTACATTTATCTGATGATGGTCAAACATTACGTATTTCTAAAAATCAGTACAAAAAAGTAGATGAAAATTTTGTCAATAAAACAATAGAAAATATTAAAGTGTGTCATGAAATTGAAACAGAATATCGGACTAAAGTTAAAGAACTACCTATTTTTACTCGTGACCCTGCAATTCAAGAGCAACGTAAAACGTTGGCTGAGTCAACTACTAAAAAAATGCAAGCCATTGAAGATTGTAAATTTGGTATCTACTGATAATTACACTATTTAATGAGGGTGTAAATAATTCTGTGTAAATGTGGTTTTAAAAATACTTGGTTACACGTTCATCAAACATGATACTAAAACGATTCATGGCAGCTTTCCAATTCTGAATGGGCATCGTCCATTTTTTGCTTGCTGCCATAATCGCTAAATATACCACTTTTTTCACAGATTCATCGGTTGGGAAGATTTTTCTTTTCTTGGTGGCATGGCGAATGACACTGTTCAAGGATTCAATTGCATTGGTGGTATAAATCGCCTTGCGAATGTCCATTGGATAGGCAAAGAACGTGTTGAGATTCGACCAGTTGGCAAGCCATGATTTACTGATTTGAGGATATTTATCGTCTCACTTTTGACCAAATTCATCCAGGGATGACATACAATCGATACAGCGCATCATTATTATTGAAAATGGTGCCATGATGAATAGGGTATTTGATTGGTATATGCAGTTGCCTCTTGAGTGGCAGTCGAGCCTGTTTGTCTATCGTGGGCATGGGGCCAACATTAAAACAGTAGTTAAATTATTAGAACAAGTATCGGATAACTGCTTGTTGGCATTTTATGGTGATCTTGATCCGTATGGGATTAATATTGCCTCTCATTTTTATAAAATACGTCCTTTAGCCCTGATTGTGCCTAGTATCTGGCAGGAGATCACAGTCACTCATATCGACAACAATGTGAATAAATTCTTGAAGCAGATCGTTCAGACTAGGGATATTGCATTTGATCAAGCTGAACCTTTGATTTTAAGAGAGCTATTTCATCATGTTGATCCTAGCCAAAATAATGGACAGTACTTCCCTCTAAAGATAACGTAACGTTAACTTTGGAGATCCAAGAAATGGCCAAACGTTTTAATCCCAAATTTAAACAGCAAGCAATTGATTATGCACTTTCAAACTCACACGAGCCTACAGCTGCAATCGCCCAGAAATTAGGTGTGGGTTATTCAACTTTAGACAAATGGATTCGTGAAGCCAATCCAGTGGGTTCAAGCAAACGTCAACTTTCACCAGAACAACAGCGGATATTGGAATTAGAGAAAGAAGTCAAACAGCTTAGGGAAGTCAATGACATCTTAAAAAAAGCGCATGTGTACTTTCTGACAGATCATGCCAAGAAAAGTACACGGTAATTCAAGATCTGGATGTGAATGAAGTCACTGTATCTTCTGTCTGTAAATGCCTGGGTGTCAGCACTTCAGGCTATTATGCCTGGCGAAAGCGCCAGACCAATCTAGCGCAGAAATATAATGATTTAAAAGCCGTATATTGGCAGCATCATGCACGATTGGGTGCACCTTCATTGGTACATGACATGCATGATTTAGGTTACAGCATGAGCGAACGAACCGTTGGAAGAATGCTTAAAAAGCTTGGTTTACGTAGCAGGATTGCACGTAAATACAAGCATACGACTGATTCAAACCATCGTTTGCCTACAGCACCTAACTTGTTAGATCGTCAATTTACGGTCAATGAACCCAATAAGATCTGGACAACAGATATTACCTATATCCGTACTAAGCAAGGTTGGCTGTATTTATGTGTGATGCTGGATCTATTCAGCCGTCGTATTGTCGGTTGGCAAACCAGCTATCGAATAGACCGTCAATTGGTATGTGATGCGTTTCATTATGCAATGGCTCGTCAGGGGTATCCAATGGGTGTCATGGTACATTCGGACCAAGGCTCACAGTACTGTAGTCGTGATTTTAGGGCGCTATTATTGACGAATAACTGCGTTCAAAGTATGTCACGCAGGGGAAACTGCTGGGATAATGCAGTGACCGAAAGCTTCTTTCATACATTGAAAGTTCATGTGGTCCATGGCAGTGTATTTGCCACTCGAAAAGAAGCGAATGCTGTCTTGTTTGACTATATTGAGATTTATTACAATCGAATCAGAAGACATTCTGCAAACGGCTGTTTAAGCCCAGAAGCCTTTGAACAGAAATATTTCAAGAATTTAGAGGGATTTGTTGTCCACGATACTGTCTAGGATCAAAAACTAGATCACCTACCTGTATATCTTCGATTTTTTTCCAAATTCTCCGTGGTAAATTTAGATCCCTCTGTACACGCACTAGAGTACCCGCAATAAAACACCCAGTAAGTGCTGGTATTTCTTTCAATTTATCACCCATAAAAAATGTCCCCTATTATTTGTTAATGATAATGTATGACTGTTAATTTTTTATCGTTCAAATTCTATTCTATTTAACATAATGGGCGTTATACGAAATTTTCAAAAAAATACAATAAAAATGCGAGCTTAAGGCTCCCATTTTTGATTTTTGTGTGTTATTCACCAATTAAAATGTCTATGCGATAAACCATTTAAAATGTCCTGTTTTTAACTGCAAGAGTCAAGAACAGGATTTAAATTTCTTTGTTCATTGCTAGCTTTCTGAGCTTTACGACTCGGCATACTTTTCTTGGCACGGGAACGTTTATTCTGTTTTTCCAACTCTTCATGCTGTTGTTGGATATGGGCCAGAACTGCGCCTAACCGTTTATTCTCAACCACTTCATTCTGCTGCAGTCCAGTCAGTTTATTGAAGATACTGTAGTTGATCTTCCGTCCTTCATACATGATCGCAACAGTGCCATCCGGGTACTCCAGAAATGAAATGTATTGTCCAACTAATTTCTGGTTCAATTCAGTCGGTTCAAGCATATAAATACATTTGTCATACGTCAGGGTTAGATTCTTGGTGACCTTACGTGGTTCCTGCCAGGTAAAAATATCATCCAGTTCAAGATCAGATTCGGTTAATGGTCGATGTAAATTCTTTGAGTTACGCGCACACTTGGCGAACTTCTGATTGAACTGCTCAATGAAGCAGGGTAGCCAAGCATTGGCTTCAGCAATCGAACTGATGCCTTCCAGACGCATCTCTTTGATCAGACGATCCTGAAGTGTCCTGTTAGCACGTTCCACACGTCCTTTGGCCTGTGGTGAGTTGGCAAAAATAATATCGATGTTTAACTCATTCAGAATCCGCCCAAATTGCGTGATCTTGCTGTCTTGGCTCGATTTCTGATTCACTCGGAATACTGAGTGTTTATCGCTATAAAAGGCCAAAGGCTTGCCATATTGCTTAATGTAGGCTCTCGTGGAAAGCATATAGTCGAAGGTCGTTTCAGCCTCACAAAAGCGCAGATGCAACAGCTTTCCAGTGGCGTCATCGATATAAACCAGCAAACAGCATTTGGCGGATCGTCCTTCAAACCAGTCATGATAGGAGCCATCAATCTGGATCAGTTCACCGAAGCAATCACGGTTATATCTAGGCTGATATGGACGTTTCAGACGCTTGGATCGCGGAATCCAGAGCTCATTGGCAGTCATCCAGCGACGAACTGTTTCCACAGGAATATTCAGCTCAAACATGCTGCTGAGCTTCTCATGCGCCAAGGTGGGCCCAAAGCCCAGCAGATGTTCAGAAATAATGGAAAGGCACTTTGCTTTTAACAAGTCATCATGGCGACGATGGCCAGGTTGACCACGACTGGCATGAGCCAGACCTGAAACACCATCTTGATTGAGCTTCTGCAATAACCGGGTAATTTGACGGGTGGAAAGATTCAGGATTTCAGCAGCACGGACTTGGGTAATACGATGATCTCGAACGTCTTGCAGAACCGCAAGACGTTGAATTTCTTTGTCAGACATAGTGATCAGCATCTATATTTCATATCCAGTCCATGATGGTTAAATCATCATAAACTAGACATTTTTATTGGTGAGAATACAGACACTTTAAATGGGTTCTAACATTTCGATTTCGTATAAGGTGTATTATGTTAATTTTAGGGGAACTTAATTCTATAGGTGATACCAATGGACAAAAAGATAGAAGATAAAACTAAAGATATTAATGAAAAAATTCAAAAATTGGATTTAGCTATCCAAGAACTAATAGAAACTACAGACAATTTTTTTATTAATGATAAGTACTATGGAATTGAATGCGCTTTTATTTTAGACCATGCACTAAATATTAAAATGCACTTTTTCAACAAGTATCCAGCATTTGCACCACCTCACTTACGAGGAGTAGAAAATTATGATCGAATTATACATATTAGAGAAAATAATCCTGAAGATAAGCTAGAACAAATTTCTCCTCTTAAAGACTAAATTTTCTAATCTCGTACTTAGAATCCCCTACCATTTAACATAATGGTGGTTATACGAAATTTCAAAAAAATACAGTAAAAATGGGAGCTTAAGGCCACTGCTGTCCCATAAATATAACAAGTGTTAGCAGCAGTGTAAAAATAACCCTCTAACGGCATTTTAAAACTGACCCCCTTGGTTAATATAGCGGTCTTTTTGGACTGCTCAACATGTTAACTTTGGAGCAAGCAGTGACCATCCAAATTCTTCATCAACAAGGTAAATCCATTAAAGCCATTAGTCGTGAACTTGGGGTATCCAGGAATACCGTACGTAAATATTTACGGCAAAACACCACACCTCAGTATCGGCGTACACAACCTAGAATAAGTATTCTTGATCCATATAAACCCTATTTGCTTGAACGTGTAAATGCAGCTCATCCTGAATGGATTCCTGCCGTTGTGCTCTATAAGCAGATTTTAGGGTTTGGATATCCAGGAAAGATCAGGATATTGAGGGAATATCTTGCAACATTAAAACCCGTTGCCAAATCAGAACCCGTCATTCGTTTTGAAACCCAACCTGGTCAACAAATGCAGGTTGATTTCACCACGATTCGACGTCACCATACGACTTTGAAAGCCTTTGTGGCCACATTAGGTTATTCCAGAGCAACCTTCGTGAAATTTTATGATCATGAACGGACGGATGCATGGATCGATGGTCTGGAAAATGCATTTCAGTTCTTTGGGGGCGTACCTCAGGAAATCCTGTTTGATAACGCTAAAACGATCATGATTGAACGGGATGCCTATCAGGAGGGGCAGCACAAATGGAACCCCAAACTGCTCGATTGTGCCAAGAAATATGGCTTTCGCCTCCCGCGTATGTAAACCCTACCGCGCACAGACCAAAGGCAAAGTTGAACGCTTTAATGGATATCTCAAATCAAGCTTTATTGTGCAATTGAAAGCAAGCCTTAAGACTTCAGGCTTATTGTTGGATGTTGATGTTGCTAATGCCCACATTGGTCGGTGGTTGCATGAAACCGCCAATCAGCGGATTCATGCAACCACGCAAGAAAAACCAGCTGTTCGACTGCAGCAAGAGCAGCAAAGATTCGCGCCATTACCGCAATCAAATACGGTTTCCAGCATTGTGCCTGTTACAGCGGCACCGCATGTGATGCCCTACGAGAGTTTGCAGCATCCATTATCAGTATATGACCAGTTGCTGGGAGTTTCCTGATGAATCTGCAATTGGCGGAGTGATTTCTCAAAATGGCAAGTTGATGACAATTGTTCCGCTGGATGAACAACTTTTGGTTGAGGCACGTATTTCACCGCGAGATATTGCTTTTATTCATCCTGGGCAAGATGCACTGGTGAAGATCACCGCGTATGATTATTCTATTTATGGTGGGTTGAAAGGAAAAGTTTCTATTATTTCTCCAGACACCTTGAGAGATGAAGTTAAGCAAGATCAATTTTATTATCGAGTGTATATTCGAACGGATTCAGGAAAATTGATGAATAAAGCAGGCAAACAATTCAGTATTACTCCTGGCATGGTTGCAACAGTCGATATTAAAACAGGGGAGAAAACGATCTTAGATTATCTAATAAAACCATTTAATAAAGCGCAAGAGGCTTTAAGAGAAAGGTAAGCGTCCGCTGAACCCCACACTCTTTGAGTGGAACGTTCTTTAAAAAAACGTTCCACTTTATTGAATATTTATCAATACCGCATAGCTCGATGCAGGGTGCTATCTTCAGATATCTTATTTAACATAAAATGAAGTTATGCGACTTCAGAATGACCTAATACTTGAGAATAAATATGACCCAAAAAATACTAGATCGATTTTCTTCACTAATAGAAGAAGGTGATTCAATCTATCAAAAATGTGAAGCCGCTGGATCTGGTTATAATCCTGAATTACAATCAGCTTTTATCGAATGGCAAATGAAATCTAAAAATATATTAAGCATTACTTGTGGTGAAAAGTCACATTATTTGTCTCAGTTTGATAAAAATCTTAAAGCAGGAATGGGGGATACAAGAAAAGCAATATTAAATCGCGTGATTCCAATTTTAAGAGCGGCAGAAGATGATTTAAAAAATGGTTTTCTAATCACAATCAAAAAACTAATTCAGTCAGAGGTTTTTGATAGTGAGTTGGATCAAGCACAGCATTTCCTTGATTCAGGTTATAAAGTAGCTTCTGCTGTCACTGCTGGTGTAGTTTTAGAAACAGCAATTAAAGAATTAGCTAAAAATAACGGAATTGATATTTGCCAAGAAGGTACTACTAAACCTAAAAAACTTGATGCTCTTAATTCTGAATTAAAAAATGCTAATATCTATAGTGCTCTTCAACATAAGCAAGTTTTAACTTTGGCACATATAAGAAATAAAGCTGCTCATGGGGAGATTGAGGAATTTAATGATAACGATGTACAGAATATGATCCGAGATGTTGAAAGATTCTTACTTGAATATGCTTCTTAATACAACAAAAAAAGAGTCCACGTTATCTAATGGTGGACTCTAGTTCCAAATTTGAGACTAATAGAGTATCTATTTTCCAGATATTGAAATCATAGCCACGCAGACTTGCGTAGGTTTGACTGATACGCAAGTCGAGTAGCGGTCTGATTTCCGCATAACTTATGTTATGTTACTTGGGATACACTTGACGGTAAGATAATTTATTATTGCAACCGT
>NZ_VPBA01000016.1:0-73277 GCF_013418945.1 Acinetobacter sp. YH12112
TAGCAAGGCAAGTACTTAAATAAATGGCTTTTATCTTCTTTTAACCAGGTGAAAAAGGCTTTGAAATTATTGAAATGAGAGCATTTGTACCAAATGGCAATAAAGCAGATTTCTGAAATTGTGAGTTGAGCAGTTCTGATTCTTAAGGAACCACAGTTTTGTTTGAGAAACTCCCAATAAGTTGATTCAAATTTAAGAAAAAAATCATCAATTACGCAGAATAATTCGGTACTATTGAACATCAGGACTAGAGTTGTGAGTTTGGTGTGATAACTCAACTGATGGCTCTAGTCCTCTTATTTTTCAAGTCAATTTCTTATCCGCGATTCAGGTTATTTTAGATAGCGAGCTAAAGGAAATATTTTGTTGGATTTAGTTTTATATGGATAATCATTCATAAGAATCATTGAGGATTAAGGCCAGAATAGATTTCATCTCTGTCAGACTTTTGACGCCAGCAATTCTGTGGATGATCTGTCCCTGCTTGAAAATCAGGGTCGAAGGTAATCCATAAACATGATAACGCAGGGTGAGAATGGGGGATTGATCGACATTGATCGTGCCAAATTTAATCTCTGGCTGATGGTGGGCATAATAGCCGGCCAGTTCGGCAAACACCGGAAAATTCTGTACGCAGGGTGCACACCAGTCTGCATAAAAGCGGATCACGGCAAAGCCATCAAACCATTCAAATTCACTGTAATTATTTTCGTTATAGTCGATGACTTGGGTCATGGCTCACCTGAGTTATCAATCTGCGAAATATACATCTCATTATACATAAGTCCGGCTTGGCTTCATTCCGTCATTTATCTATGTTCAAATAGAGCACAGAAAACTTGCACTGAACAATTAAGGAAAATCCATGTCACAAGCGACGATGCAGCAGGTCATTATTACAGAACCAGGCGGCCCGGAAAAACTGGCCTATGAAAGTGTGGTTATTCCGACACCGGCAGCCAATGATGTGCTGGTTAAGGTTCATGCCTTTGGTTTAAACCGCCCGGATATCTTGCAGCGCCAAGGCCTTTATCCAATGCCGAAAGGGGTGACGCCTGTGCCGGGGCTGGAAGTGGCAGGTGAAGTGGTAGCGGTAGGCGAAGAGGTCAGTAAATTTAAAGTCGGCGATAAAGTTTGTGGCCTGACCAATGGCGGTGGCTATGCAGAATACTGCGTGGTTCCGGAAAGCCAGACCCTGACCATTCCTGAAGGCTTGAGTTTTGTACAAGCTGCGGCTATTCCAGAAACCTTCTTTACCGTATGGGCCAATGTGTTCCAGATGGGACAAGCCAAGGCTGGCGAAACAGTACTGGTACATGGAGGCAGCAGCGGTATTGGTACCACAGCGCTAATGTTATGCAATGCGCTGGGCATGAAAACCTTTGCCACTGTGGGTTCAGATGAAAAAGTTGCAGCTATTTCACACCTGACCACCGCCATTAACTACAAGACGCAAGATTTTGAGCAGGTGATTAATGAACAGACCGACAACGGCGGCGTCGATGTTATTTTAGATATCGTTGGTGCACCTTATCTGGAACGTAACCTGAACCTGTTACGCCGTGATGGTCGTCTGGTTTATATCGCGTTCTTGGGCGGTGCCAAAGCCAAAGATGTGAAACTTGGCCCGATTATGATGAAGCGCCTGACCATTACCGGTTCAACCATGCGTGCGCGTAACACCGCAGAAAAAGCCGAAATTGCCCAAGGCTTGCAAGACACAGTGTGGCCATTATTGAGCAAAGGTGAATGTCTGCCGATGATTTTTAAAACCTTTAAATTTGATCAGATCCAGGAAGCGCATGCGGCCATGGATACCGGTGATCATATTGGCAAGGTTGTGGTAGAAATTATTTAATTCTGCACCTAAAAAAGACCGGCTATTGCCGGTCTTTTTTATGCTCATCTCAAGTTAGTACATTGATGTTTATTACTTAAACTGTACAAGCTTTACTAAAAATTAAAATATATGTGATGTATTTGACACAACCTGTCGAAACTGTGTTGTACATTAGCCCACATCCGAAACAGACATCATAAAAATAAACTGGATATTTCAATGAAGAGACAGAGGGCAGAATCATGAGAATTTCATCTACAGCATATACCACCACCCAGAATATACGTGCTTTAAGGCGCATTCATCGGGCTATTATCCGTCAAAAAATAGGTCTGGCAGATATCCACCGGGTGTATAGTGCCATGCTGCATTTAGAGCGTTATGTGGATCGCCTGGATCAGAATAAGCCTTAAGTCTAAGCTGAATGCAGCCTTGTGATACGTATTTTGATTTACTTTTAACGTAAATGTATTTAAAGTTTTGGTCTAATTATTTATATGATTTTTATTTAATAAATTTTAATTTACGGTTGTTTAATTGATAGAAAAAACAGTGCCTTAAAACAGCACCATGAGGGTATCATGAAGTGTGTTACTTCAACACATGAACGACTGGCTGAACGGCTGGTCAGTATTTTAACCAAACTCAATGTAGGGCATCAGCTGAGTATTCCGGAACTGGCCCAGGAATTTAAAGTCAGCACCCGCACCATTGAACGTGACTTTGATCGGCTGAATGCCTATCTACCTTTATTGCAGGACAAAAGCAGCAAAAAATACTATCTTGATGCTTCCTATTTGGGACGGTTTAAACTTCAGGATATCCAGAACTTTGCCCAGTTGTCGGGCATTAGCGATCTTTATCCCTCGCTGGATATTTCGTTCCTACGTGAGCTGATGGATCATCGTGCCAATCTGGTGTTTTCCGCCAAAGGTTATGATTATGAAGACAGTAGCCAATATGCCGAACATTTTAAAACCCTGACCCAAGCCATTCAGCAGCGTCAGTACATTGGCTTTGTCTATAAAAACAAGTCCCGTCGGGTGCAGCCTTATCGCCTGATTCATCATCATGGTAACTGGTATCTGGCTGCGGTGCATTCGGATACCTTAAAAGTGTATCGCCTGAGCCTGATTGAGCAGATTGAACTCAGCTATGAACTGGACCCGTTTGAGCATGATCCGGCTATTCTGCAACAGCTGGAAGATGAAGAAGGTATCTGGTTTGGTCATGAACAGCAGGAAGTACATTTATCGGTTGCGGCAGATGCCGCGCTGTATTTTAAACAGCGCCGGCTGTTTCCAAAGCAGCAGATCCTGGAAGAAAAGCCGTGTGGCAGCCTGCTGATTTCCTGCCAGATTCGCCATCATATTCAGCTTTATCCGCTGGTGCGCTACTGGATTCCCTATGTCAAAATTGTAGCGCCGCTGCATTTACAAACCGAGCTGGAGCAGAGCCTTAGCCATTATCTGCATTAATTCGTGTTGTGGGTGTACATTTGAGTTTTGATGACCATTAAAATTGGCCCCCTTATTCCTGTCATAATTGCTACGGAATCTGTCGAGCTTTAAGCGAAATTATGCGAAAATAGCGTTTTACTTTTTGCCCAAGGCTATTTCATGATTGACCAGTCTCCTGAATCTTTAAGCGATATTGAAATTATAGACATCCTTCAGAGTATGAAGAATGATGTGCTCAATAGCGAAGCCAAAGAGATTATCCGCAAAGGCGGAAAAGTGGGACGTCAGGAAGCGCATAAACAGGCCTTGGTGGCATTGCATCAATCTTTTGAGGAAAAATTTGTTGAAGCGGTGACGCTGGTATTGAGCTTGAATGAAGCACAAGCCAAAAAAATCCGCTATAAAAAAGACCGGATTCGTATTTTAAAAGCCCGTCAGATTGATTATCTGGCCATTGATGGCGCAGAAACCGCCCAGGTGCTGGCACAAATTGCACAAGCCATTGTCCGTGAAGATGCGATTGTGACTCATGACCTGCACAATATTTTCCCGTTCTGGAAAGAAGGCTGGCCAATGGTGCAGTTCGACAGCGCCTATAAAATTCTGGAAGATGATATTGCCATTCACTATCAGGCGGTGCTGGATGAATTGCTGCGTCAGTTTTAAGTGAATTGCTGCATGAAAAAAACCTTCTAGAGTCTAGAAGGTTTTTTTATCGCTCTTGATTAGAGAAAGATAGATTATTCCTGTTCCGGCGGTTGGTTATTTTCCAGTAAACGTGTCACCAACAGCTGGTCAATTTTAAAATGATCGACATCGACCACTTCAAATTTATAACCGCCATATAACACGGTATCGGCTGGACGCGGAATCTTGCGCAGTTGATACATCATAAAACCGGCTAAGGTTTCATAGTTTTCTTCATCGGGCATCTCTTCAATTTCAAGCGCATGTTTCATGTCTTCAATTGGAGTACTGCCATCAATCAGCCATGAATTATTATCACGTTTAATAATCTGCTGTTCTTCTTCAATAGGGGTTACCCAGTCACCCATTACGGTAATCATGATGTCAGACAGGGTAATCACACCCACGACAAGTGCATATTCGTTAATGACCACTGCAAACTTTTCTTTGCTCGAACGGAAGCGGTCCAGAAGTTCAGATAACGTCAGGGTGTCGGGAATCATCAACACATTACGAATTGTGGATTCATTTAGCTGATTGATTTTCTGGTTGTTGAGAATACGGACCAGAATGTCTTTGGCATCGACATAGCCAATTACCTGGTCGATATTTTCATTGCAGACCAGAAATTTGGAATAAGGATATTGCGCCAGTTTTTGACGAATACTGTCTTCAGCTTCAGTCAGGGTAAAGAACACCACATTTTCACGTGTGGTCATACTGGAAGGGACATTACGTTCTTCAAGTTCAAACACGTTTTCAATAAAGTGGTGTTCCTGTTTTTGCAACACACCCGCTTGGGCGCCGGCATCCATCACTGCGGAAATATCATCAAAGGTAATATTGTCATCGCGGATGGTATTGACCTTAAATAGCCGGAACAGCATATTGGCGATGGCATTAATAAACCAGGCCAGCGGTTTGCAGACGGTAATAAATACCTGTACTGGATTGATCACGGAAATAGAAATTTTCTCTGGTGCAATCATGGCCAGGCGTTTCGGCATCAGGTCGGCGAACAGAATAAATAAAGAGGTGACTAAGGTAAAAGACAGCGCGAAGCTGAGGGTTTCGGCCCACGGTCCGGTATAGAAGCGGGTGACAAAATCGTAGAAATACGGGCGAAAAGCACCTTCACCTAAAATACCGCCTAAAATGGCAATCGCATTCAAGCCAATTTGCGAGGCGGCAAAAAAGTCTGCCGAGTTTTCCTGTAAATCCAGCACTTTTTGCGCACGTTCATCTCCGGCTTCAGCCAGAATTTTTAATTTGACCTTACGCGCACCGGCCAGGGCGATCTCGGTCAGTGATAAAAAACCTGCTCCTGCAATCAGTATGAAAATAATAACAATGTTCTGGAAGAGGCTCACGAATCCACCTGCGGATTTTTATTCTGAATATTTTTAACGTCAAAAACATCGAGTAGTGCACCGGGCACTACTCATGTTCATCTTAGTATAAGCTTTAAAAAGAGAGATTTATGAGCGTTTTTTGTCAAAATTGAGAAAATTGTGAGTTATTCATTAAAAACTCACGGTTTTCTTCTTCAATCATTTGACGGGCTACATACAGAATCAGCTGACGTAACCAGCGATGCGCCGGATGATGATGCAGTAACGGACACCAGGCCATTTTCAATTCAAATTCCGGAATATAAAACGGCGGGTCTTTAATCAGCAGATTCTGGCTTTTGGCCTGTAAACGGGCAATTCGGGTCGGTAAGGTGGCCACCAGATCCACATTGGATGCCAAGAGTGCCGGCATCTGATAATGACGGGTAAAGACTGAAATCTTGCGTTTTTGACCAATCCGCTCCAGTGCCTGATCAATCCAGCCTAATCCGGCCTGTTTTTCCGGATTAACGCCAAAGCCAACGCCCATACCGGTTTTAGAGACCCAGATATGCTGTGCATCTAAATAGCTTTTGAGGTTCAGGTTACTGGCCGCCGGGTGTTTCTGATTGAGTAGACAGGAAAAACTGTCACGCCAGACCAGTACCTGGTGGAAACTTTGCGGAATTTCATTAAAGCGGTTGATGGCTAGGTCTACCTTGCCTTGTTCCATGTCACGATAGGAGACATCACTTGGGGTCAGAAAGTCGAGCACCACATTTGGCGCTTCAGAACGCAAGGCTTTGACCAGACGCGGCACCAGAGTGGCTTCGGCATAGTCTGAAGTCATAATCCGGAATACGCGATTAGAGGTATACGGGCGGAACTCGGTACGGGGTTCCAGAATCATGGATAAATCGGACAGGGCATCACGAATACGCGGTTGTAATTCAAGTGCGCGTTCGGTCGGGGTCATCCCTTCAGATGAACGGATGAGCAGGGGATCATTAAATAAGTTACGTAGACGACGTAAAATGTTACTCATGGCGGGTTGGGTAACGCCCAATTGTTCAGCTGCTCGAGTGACATTTTTTTCGCGAAGTAATACGTCCAGGTAAATTAGTAGGTTGAGATCGACCCGCTCCAGATTCATAAAAAAAATACCGAAAATAAACCCAAGAAATTATTTGGATTATGCCATAAGCCTGAAGGCTTGGGTAGAACAATTACCGAAAAAGCCTGTTCCCTGATCGGATCAATTCCTGCATATTTACCGGGTTTTTCGGCCCAATTCGCGCGGGGTTTAAGCGGCTTAAATCAGCGCGTGTCGGGTTGATTCAAACCTCATCGCATCCACCTGCAGAAATGCTTGAGTTGAGCGACTCAACACAAACATGGTCTTCTTCTATTCACTGTCAGGTTGGCTCTACCAGGCTAAAAATAAGCCGGATATTGCCTTGATTTTGTACGGAAAAAGCCGTACCCGACTTAAGTATAATGAATATAAAAAAAGCAAATGGTGTGTTTTTTAATCGGTTATTTGAATTGTAAAATAAAATTTATTTAATAAAAATCAAATATTTGTTTTGTAATATAAATTTTCGGATACGACTTTGATCTACATATTTTTTAAATAAATAGTGAAGATTCTTTGAGGATATTGGATTAATTTTCTAACTCACTCTAATCTGTACTCAACACGACGAAGTGCTCTAAATCTGAACACATCCAGAGGTATGATTTTAGTCATTTCGTTGGAGAAAATCCTAAAATTAATACAGGAAAATATCATGACTACATATCAAACAGCGATTGATGCAATCCGCGAATTGAAAGCAAAATTCGGCAACACTTGGGCAGACATCTCTCCTGAAGATGCTGCGCGTATGCAACTTCAAAACCGTTTCAAAACTGGTTTAGACATCGCGAAATACACAGCTGCGATTATGCGTCGTGATATGGCTGCTTATGATGCTGATTCTAGCAAATATACTCAATCATTGGGTTGCTGGCACGGTTTCATCGCACAACAAAAAATGATTGCGAACAAAAAATACTTCGGTACAACTGAACGTCGCTATATCTACCTTTCTGGTTGGATGGTTGCAGCACTTCGTTCAGAGTTCGGTCCACTTCCTGACCAATCTATGCACGAAAAAACATCTGTTCCTGCATTGATCGAAGAAATCTACACATTCTTACGTCAAGCTGACGCGAAAGAGCTTAACGACTTATTCCGTGCGTTAAACAAAGCGAAAGAAGCGGGCGACGCTGAAAAAGTTGCAGAAATTACATCTCAAATCGACAACTTTGAAACTCACGTTGTGCCAATTATTGCGGACATCGATGCTGGTTTCGGTAACGAAGAAGCAACTTACTTACTTGCGAAAAAAATGATCGAAGCGGGTGCTTGTGCGCTTCAAATTGAAAACCAAGTATCTGATGCGAAACAATGTGGTCACCAAGCGGGTAAAGTAACAGTTCCACACGAAGACTTCATCGCGAAAATCCACGCACTTCGCTATGCATTCTTAGAAATGGGTGTTGACGATGGTATTATCGTTGCACGTACTGACTCTGAAGGCGCTGACTTGACTCAAAAGATCCCTGTATCTAAAGAGCCAGGCGACATTGCTTCTCAATACATCAGCTACTTAGACACTCAAGAAATTGATATCGCTGACGCGCAAGAAGACGAAATCCTAATCAAACGTGATGGTAAACTTCACCGTCCAACACGTCTTCCATCTGGTTTATACCAATTCCGCGAAGGCACTCAAATTGACCGCGTTGTACTTGACTGTATCACAAGCCTTCAAAACGGTGCTGACTTACTTTGGATCGAAACTCCGACTCCAAACGTAAAAGAAATCGCTCACATGGTAAACCGTGTACGTGAAGTGATTCCAAATGCGAAACTTGTTTACAACAACTCGCCTTCGTTCAACTGGACTTTAAACTTCCGTCAACAAGCGTACGACCGTTGGGTTGCTGAAGGCAAAGACGTGTCTGCATACGACCGTGCTAAATTGATGAGCGCTGAGTACGACAACACTGAATTAGCTGCTGATGCTGACGAAAAAATCCGTACATTCCAAGCTGACGCTGCACGTGAAGCAGGTGTATTCCACCACTTGATCACGCTTCCGACTTACCACACTGCTGCACTTTCTACACATGAACTTGCACAAGGTTACTTCGGTGATGAAGGTATGTTGGCTTATGTTGCTGGCGTTCAACGTAAAGAAATCCGTGGCGGTATCGCTTGCGTGAAACACCAAGCAATGGCGGGTTCTGACATCGGTGACGACCACAAAGAAATCTTCGCTGGTGACAACGCGCTTAAAGCGGGTGATGATGCGAAAAACACAATGAACCAGTTCAACGGCTAATCGTTAGACGGTTTACAAAAAACCCTGCATCTGCAGGGTTTTTTATGCTTGAATAAAAAGAATAAATAAGAAAGAAAAAAGAAGATCAGTACAGCAAGATAAAAAGAAACGGCAGAATAGAAAATGAAAGAAAAAAGAAAAGCTATTTCACCTTAATATAGTCCGCCACCGCATTGTCCGGATAATTAAAGCTGATTTTATTGTAGCGGGTTTGCTGGGCCGGAATAGGTTCTAAAAAGCTTTCATCAACCAGCGCGTTATATTCCTGATAGTTTTGATCGACCAGAATAATATCGCTGACTTTCAGTTTTAGCGGCTGATCTGACTGGTTATGAATACGCATATAGTAGTCATGCGCTTTGACGGTATCGGTAATATCGCGAAAGCTTAAGCTATCAATATGTTCGGCCTGAATGTCGGCATGTTTCAGCGCATTGCTGACTTCAATGGTCGCAACACGTTCCAGTTTTAGTGCTGGCTGTTTGGATGAGGCATCTACAAGTTCCAGCCCGTTTGCTGTGGGCTGCAATTGTTGAATCTGTTGATCAGTACTGATTAATTGGGCAGTCTGTTCATTGGTATAGCTGACCTGACCTTGTGTATTCTGGCTACGCTGACGGCGAGCATAGATACGGGTATCTTGCAGGCTGTAGCTCTGATCCGGATGAATCTTTAACTCAAGAATACGCTGCTGGCAATCATCACAGTCAAGGATGGTTTTGTAGTGACCGGCCAGCGGCTCCGGCTGTGGTGCTGCTGTTTCAGCAGCAGGCATTAGGCTGTCTTGCGGTTGGGTTTCAGTTTGGGCCTGGGCATTGCTCATGGTACTGCTTTTTTCAGCTTGCCCACCGCAACCACTTAAACACAAAGACAAGGTGCTAATTGCAAGAAGAGGACGAGATAACATGGCAACAGATCAATCTTTGGATAAGGTATTAAACATAAACTTTTCGGGCATATTCGCCTAGAGCAGAGGGCTAAATTGAGCCGCTGTTTTGTAGCAAATTTTATCGCGGGCAAAAAACCGTTTTGAAACAAGAAAAGTCACCAAAGCGGTGACTTTTAGCAGTGCTAGATCTTGTGCTTTATTGCAGATCTTTTTGCAGACGATAATTCTGGCTGGCACCAATATTGTCGCCATTATTGACATCACGCGCTTCAATAAAGTTTTCACCGACAAAGAATTTACGGTTATTGGCAGCCTGATCCAGAATAATAACGGCAGGATCATTCGGGTCAAATTCAAACGTACCGGTAATTTTGGACTCCTGACCATTGGCACGGCCCAGGAATTCTTCACTCAGCTCATAGGTTTTATCCATTTTTAGCTCAAGCTCGGTTTCAATGCCCTGGCAGTCGCTACACGGCAAGACCCCTTTATATTCTCCCGGCCAGTCCAGTGCGGTGGCGGCTGTATCATTGGCGCTCATGTCAGTGGCTGCGGCAGGCGAGGTGGTTTCTGCATCGCGGGCGGTTTCAGGGGTTTTATTGTTATCACAGGCGGCCAGTAACAGCGCCGTGAAGGCAAGGCTCAGAATTTTTATTTTCACCGATCAATCTCCTGACAGGACAGATAGGGTCAGCATAGCCTGATTGTAAAAATTGCCCTGTTGGGTTTCTGTGAGTATTTATTTTCAGTTCTTCGCATCCGGTTTATCCACGAAAAAAATGAAAGATTGGCAGGAATGGCGATTGACGGTTTGGCTAATTTTATACATTTATATATTAATTGCTTAAATATTCAGCAATTTGCTCTTTTTTAAATCTGTTGAGTTGTTAAACTTCGCGCAATTTTTATTGTGTGGATTGTGCTTGTGTTTGAGAAGTTGGCAGAACAGAGCTTGGGGTTGATGGGCTGGGAAATTGACAATCACTGGCCGCTGGATTTGGACCAGTGTGTAATGATTGCCGCGCCGCATACCAGTAACTGGGATGCACTATATGCGCGTTTGGCGCTTAAAGCCTTGGGTGTGAATGTTCGCCTGACCATTAAAGACAGTTATATGAAATTCCCGTTCGGGCCCTTTGTCCGTGCGATGGGAGGAATTGGCATTGACCGTCGTCCGAAGGCAGCCGGTGAGCAGCGTCCAAGCATGGTGCAGCTGATGAGCGATTTGTTCAAGCAGCATCCCAAGCTGGTGATGCTGGTTACGCCAGAAGGTACACGCGCCAAACAGGAACAGTGGAAAACCGGTTTTTATCATGTGGCGGTAACGGCTGGCGTGCCGATTGCACTGGCCTATATGGACTACGCCCAGAAAAAATGTGGGGTAGGTAAAATTGTCTATCCATCGGGAGATATGGAAAAAGACATGGCAGAAATCATGGCGTTTTATGCCAGCATTGCCGCCAAATTCCCGGAACAGTTTAGTGTCGATACTCGTTACTATGCAGAACCGGCTGAATAGTCACTCATTGTTAAAAAAACAGAAGACAGGGCATCGACCCTGTCTTTTTATTTATATGCTTTCAATATCGAAATTAGCAGTACATCAAGATGCGAGAGGTTGAAGCTTCTCTCTGATTGATCGGCTGTTTTGTGTGATCAAACTTCTAAATATCTGATTTTGATTTAAGGCTGTTCTGCTTTGGGAAAAATTCCGCCCAATGATTGGCAGGCAGCAGTATAAAGATGATATTGCTGCTGCACAATTTCATCCACCGCCAGGCTGGATTGCTGTTCACCTTCCCGATATTGCTCGACATAACGACTGGCTTTTTGCCGGGCGGCAACCAGTGCATGTTCGTGATAGCTGTTAATAGCACTATGGGTCATCAGCGTTGTTTCAATATTGTGGCATTCAAATTGCGCCAGCAATTGTTCAGCGCGTTTTAATTCTTGGGAGTTACCGAACATACAGGCGCTCAGCAGGGTACAGCAGGCCAAAGCAAACAGGGGTTTCATGTTAGCAAAATAGTGAAGAGAGGATGGACCATAGTCTAGCGAATTCAGCCCACCTCTAGCATGACAAACCGGTTTAACTGCTTAAAAATTAGTTTATTGTGATAAAAGTCACACAAAACTGCAGTTAACCTTTGACCAGACCGCCATCAACAATCAGGTTTTGCCCGGTGACTGCACGCGAATACGGTGACAGGAACATCATAATAGCTGCGGCAAATTCTTCTGGGGTGGTAACGCGGCGTAGTGGCGTCGAGGCAGCAATTAAATCAAATACCGCATCTGGCGTGGCTTTGCTGGCATCGGTGGTTTGGAGCAGACCGCCAGACAACATATTCACGTTAATACCATATTGGCCCAGATCATGCGCTGCAGTACGGGTAAAGGCCAACAGTGCGGCTTTGGCGGTGGTGTAGTCATGATAAGGCACCACCGGATTCTGCACGAGGTTGGTACCAATATTCACAATACGGCCAAATCCGGCAGTTTTCATATCCTCAAGCGCTGCTTGGGTGGTATTGAGGGCAGCCACAACTGCACCATCAAACTGTTGCTGCATGATGGCCGGCGTCAGGTCTTCAACTTTGGGACGGGCATCACCATTAAACTCAAAGTTGATTAAGGCATTGTTGATGACACTATGAATGGCCTGACCAAAACGCGCCTTGGCTGCGGCAAAGAGAGCCTGCACCTGGGCTTTGTCAGTGACATCGGCCTGATAGGCAAAGACCTGCTCTGGATACTGTTGCACCAGCTGCTCGGCAGCAGCGGCACTGTTTAAATAATTTACCACTACACGCGCCCCTTCCGCCAATAAGGTTCGGGTAATGGCCAGGCCTAAACCGCGTGCGCCGCCAGTCACTAAAACAATTTGATCACGAATTTGCATATTGCTCACATCCTCATTCCCTATGCAGATGCACCATAGCAAGAAATGGCAGCCAGCCAAAGCGAAATCTGCGCCGATAGAAATTGGTGCAGTTATTGCTTAATGCCAGGGCATAGACTTAACAAAGATACGAATTGAGCAAAATGAATCAGCTGGTGGCAACAGAAGTGAAGCCTGCGGTGCAATATTGGTTTGCACAGCTCGAACTTGGCTTTAAAGGCGCAGAAAATCGCACCGTATTGGAGCATCGTAAACATCATGGTCCTGTTCGGGTGCAAAAAATGCTGTGGCCAGAAAAAACCGGAGTGTGCCACGCCATTATTGTGCATCCACCGGCAGGCATTGCCGGGGGTGATCATTTAACCTTTCAGATGTCGGCAGAGCAGGCCGCACATGCCTTGGTGACCACGCCGGGTGCAGGAAAATGGTACAAGACCAATCAAAAACAGGCTTTCCAACATATTGATATTACAGTTAAAGATGCCTCTATTTTTGAATGGCTACCACAAGAAACCATGCTCTTTAATGGTGCACATGCCAATTCTGAAACCAGAGTTATTTTGGAGGATGCCGCCAGTTTTATTGGTTGGGATATGTTGGTACTGGGCCGTCAGGCGCGCCATGAAACATTTATCGAGGGCAGTTATCAAAATCGATTTCAGCTGTACCGGAACAATAAATTACTGGTCACTGACCGTTTGAGTTTTAGTGGCAATGACCGCTGGCTCAGCTCCTGTTTGGGAGTGAACGGTCATGCAGTCATGGCTAGCTTCTGGGCAGTGCCGCCAGAAAAATTCCGCTCAAAATTCTATTTAGATCAGCAGATTGATCAAATCCGTGAGCTGATTATGCGCATGGATATTAAGGTGACGTTAACCCTGCTGGATGATGTGGTGACAGCACGTTATCTGGGTGATGACGTACGCCAGTGTCATGATGCCTTTGCTGCGATACGTGCCAAGCTGCGCCGTGACTGGTTTGATTTAGATGAAGAGTTTCCGAGGATTTGGCGGACATAAAGACCATTCTCCCTCCCTATGGGAGGGAGTTAGAGGGAGGGCTAATACATTGGGTTTATTACCTCTCCCTAACCCTCTCCTGAAAGGAGAGGGAATTTAATTTTTTGAGCACACATTTTGCATTACATCCTTTAGAACAAATTTAGGAACGAGATATGGAACTCAATCCCACTGAAAAAGACAAAATGCTGATTTTTACTGCGGGCTTGGTGGCCGAACGTCGTAAAGCACGTGGGCTAAAACTGAACTATCCCGAGGCGATTGCTTATATTTCTGCCGCGTTGTTAGAAGGCGCGCGTGATGGTATGAGCGTGAGTGAGCTGATGCATTACGGTACCACGTTATTAAAACGTGAAGATGTGATGGAAGGTATACCGGAAATGATTGCCGAAGTTCAGGTTGAAGCGACTTTTCCAGATGGCTCAAAACTCGTCACTGTGCATCAACCGATTGTCTAGGAGTCAAACATGATACCTGGAGAAGTGATTACCCCTGATTTAGATATTGAAATGAATGTGGGGCGTCAGACCTTAAAAATGACCGTGGCAAATGCCGGTGACCGTCCGATTCAGGTCGGTTCACATTTTCATTTTTATGAGGCCAATGATGCCTTGCAGTTTGACCGTGAAGCGGCACGAGGTTTTCGTTTAAATATTGCCGCAGGCACAGCGGTACGTTTTGAGCCGGGTCAAAGCCGGGATATTGAACTGGTGGCTTTAGCCGGTAAACGCGAAGTCTATGGCTTTGCCGGTCGTGTCATGGGTCCATTGGATTAAGGAAAAATTAAAATGAAAATGTCACGCCGTGCCTATGCGGAAATGTTTGGTCCAACGGTAGGCGATCGGGTTCGTTTGGCCGATACCGAACTGTTTATTGAAGTGGAACAAGACCTCACCACTTATGGTGAAGAAGTTAAATTTGGTGGTGGTAAAGTCATTCGTGATGGAATGGGGCAGTCACAACTTTTGGCTGATGACGTTGCCGATACCGTCATTACCAATGCTTTAATTGTAGATTGGTGGGGCATTGTTAAAGCTGATGTCGGTTTAAAGAACGGCCGTATCTGGAAAATTGGTAAAGCCGGCAACCCTGATATTCAGCCGGATATTACCATTCCACTTGGTGCTGCTACTGAAGTGATTGCAGGTGAAGGACAAATTTTAACAGCAGGTGGTGTGGATACCCATATTCATTGGATTTGCCCACAACAAGTGGAAACTGCACTCATGTCAGGCGTCACCACCATGATTGGTGGCGGTACAGGTCCTGCAGCAGGCACATCGGCAACGACGGTGACTCCGGGTCCTTGGCATATTTCCACCATGCTGCAAGCCATTGACGATTTACCCATGAATATTGGTTTATTGGGTAAAGGTAACCTCAGTCAGCCTGAACCGATTGCCGAGCAAATTCGTGCAGGTGTAGTGGGTTTAAAACTGCATGAAGATTGGGGCTCGACACCTGCAGCGATTGATAACTGTTTGACTGTGGCAGATGAATTTGACGTGCAAGTCGCAATTCATACCGACACTTTAAATGAAAGTGGTTTCTTGGAAGAAACGTTGGCGGCATTTAAAAACCGTACCATTCACACTTATCATACCGAAGGTGCCGGTGGTGGACATGCGCCTGATATTTTAAGAGCCATTGGTCAGCCAAATGTGTTGCCATCGTCGACCAATCCAACCCGTCCTTATACCATCAACACCATTGATGAACATCTGGATATGTTGATGGTCTGTCACCATTTAGATCCTGCAATTTCGGAAGATGTGGCGTTTGCGGAAAGTCGTATTCGCCGTGAAACCATTGCTGCGGAAGATATTTTGCAAGACTTAGGCGCAATTGCCATGATGTCATCGGATTCGCAAGCGATGGGGCGTGTTGGAGAAGTGGTGATACGCACATGGCAAACCGCACATAAAATGAAAGTGCAGCGTGGACCTTTAGAGGGTGACAATGCCACGCATGACAATCATCGTGTGAAGCGTTATATCGCCAAATATACGATTAACCCTGCGATTACCCATGGTTTAAGTCATGAAATTGGCTCGGTGGAAGTCGGTAAACTGGCCGATTTAGTGTTGTGGAAGCCCGCATTTTTTGGTGTAAAACCATCGATGATTATTAAAGGCGGGATGATTGCGGCAGCGCCAATGGGCGATATTAATGCGTCAATTCCAACACCGCAGCCAGTGCATTATCGTCCGATGTTTGGTGCCAATGCCCGTGGTGTGCATAACACCTGTATTACGTTTTTGTCGCAAGTGGCGATTGATGCGAGTGTGCATGAAAAGCTAGGGCTGAAAAAGTTGATTAGCCCATGTAAAGGCACACGGGATATTCAGAAGAAAGATATGAAGCTGAATACTTACTGCCCTGTGATGGAAGTTGATCCTGAAATTTATGAGGTTCGGGCGGATGGGAAATTACTGACGTGTGAACCTGCGGAAGTGTTGCCGATGGCACAGCGGTATTTTTTATTTTAATTGACCTCTCCCTGACCCTCTCCTAAAAGGAGAGGGAAAGAAGTTATTAATTTAATTGCTGCTATGTTCTTTCTCCCTTTGGGATGAGGAATATAATTCCGCAAGAGGATGAGGGTGCTAACTCTTGAATTAACTGTATAAAAGGTATACAAGCGAATTTATCTAGGACTTAAAAAGAAGAGAGAGTTAATTTGCTGAATATTTCTGAATATCCTTTTGTATATCAAGATGAAGACTATATTTATTTATATAAACACCAGCCTATAACAGATAGTCGATTAGAGCTTTTAACGAAAGGAACAATCAGCTTTACTAAGCCCGATAAATTTAATGACCCTTTTGATTGTGTTTACGCAGTTGATGAAAGTTACCATTATTCTGTAGAGGAAATTCAAAAGAAATTTTTAGAGCTTTTCAAACAAAAAATTTCGAATGAAGAAGCGATGCATTATGAAAAAGAAAGTATAGAGAAAGAAAATCAAGCAATTAATGATCTAACATATTTTGCGGATATTAATAGTTTAATGGGGATATGTTGTTTGAATCATAATCCGTTAAATATTCTAATGTGGTCTCATTATGCAGACTTTCATAAAGGTTTTTTAACAGAATTTAAGTTTAGAAAAACCGATTTACTTAACCCGAGTTTGAACTATTTAAATTTTTTCCCGATTCCTGTTAGCTATATGGATGAAATGCTAGTAATTGATCGAGAAACTAGGTTAGATCCAAATGGTAAAATAATTGAAATTTATACATCTAAAGCAGCTGAGTGGAGTTATGAAAAAGAATTTAGAGTCATCAGACCAAATACAAGTGAATCTATTCAGAAGCTCCCATACGATGACTTAATTTGTAGTGTTATCGGAGGTTTAAAAATCTCGGTAGCCGATGAAAAAAAATTGGAAATGATATGTGAAGCAGAAAATATTCCTTATTATAGAGTTCAAAGAATCTCAAATACTTATAAATTGACAGTTCCCAATCATCATCAGCTTGATGTTGAAAAGAAAAATTAAATGCACCAAGAAAACTCATAATTGGCATAAAAACTGCTTACTTTTGATGCGTAAATTTACAGATATTTTGCTTTGAAATTGAAAAACATAAATCAAAGCAAAACATCTTCGTGACAAAAGGAATAGCATGAAAATCTACACTCAGCGAATAGAACACATTTCAGAGGGAAGCACTTTTGAAACCGTTGAACTCAGCTTCGACACCCGCCAAAAGAGCCGATTTCGTGCAACACTCAAAAACGGAACAGATATTGGTGTAGACCTACCACGCACAGGAATTTTGCGTAGCGGCTCATTTATTGCCACAGAACACGGCGACATTTTAAGAGTCGATGCTAAACCTGAACGCCTGATGCAAGTGGTGGCAGAAACCGATTTTGATTTACTCAAAGCGGCTTACCACTTAGGCAATCGCCATGTACCACTGATGCTGACACCAAGTGCACTCTATTTTGAGCCTGACCACGTTTTAGCAGAAATGGTGGTCGGTTTAGGACTCGCCGTGAATGAAGTTGAACATCCGTTTGAACCGGAAAGTGGCGCATACGCACAACATGCACACGACCACCGCTTAAGCCCAATCAAAGCGATTCACGCGCATGCCCATCACTAATGCAGCACAACTACTGAAACTGCTGACACTGTCATCGACAGCATTGCCAGTCGGAGCATATTGCTACTCGCAAGGTGTGGAAAGTGCCATTGAGCAAGGCTTAATTCACGATGAACACAGTAGCATTGCTTACTTTGAAGAAGTCTTGGAGATGCTACTGGTACGTTTTGAACTACCGGTCTTAAAACGGCTGATGCAATTTTATGATGATGACGCACAGTTTGATTATTGGGCGCAGATTTATCGTGCCAGTCGGGAAAGTCGTGAACTTTTAGCGGAGTCACAACAGCTGGCATTTTCCCTCAATGCATGGATTAAAGATGTGCTGAAAATGCCAGTGATGGTGAAAAAACAGCTGGGTTTTGTGCCGGTTTATGCCCAGCTCTGCGGCCAGTTGGGTTTAAACGAAGCAGATGTATTAACCGCTTATACCTTTACTGTGCTGGAAAATCAGGTGCTGGCAGCTGTGAAAACCGTTCCGCTCGGGCAGATGAGTGGACAACGGATTTTATGGCATTTACATGAGCAGGTTCCAGCAGCCATCGAAAAAGCATTAATGCTGGAAGATGAGCAGCTCAGTAGCGCCTTACCCAATTACGCCATGCTGAGTATGGCGCATGAAACCCAGTATTCACGCTTATTCCGTTCTTAACGTCTTCCTTTTTAAAGGGGGATTGAGAGGGCGTAAAAATTTAATCAATATTTCCTCTCTCTGGGAGAGGGAAATCACCTCACCTTAGCGCAGTATTGCTGCTCATCTCCTAAGAGGAGAGGGAACACAAGATTCCCCCTCTCCCTATGGGAGAGAGTTGGGAGAGGGAAAATAAAAGGAAAATCAACATGACAGAACGTTCTCCATTACGTGTCGGCATCGGTGGTCCAGTCGGTTCAGGTAAAACAGCACTTACTCTCAATTTATGTCAGGCCTTGCGCCAGCGCTATAACATGGCGGTGGTCACCAATGACATTTATACCAAGGAAGACTCCAACTTTCTTACCCGCAACGAAGCCATGAGCCCAGACCGGATTGTCGGTGTCGAAACAGGTGGCTGTCCACACACTGCCATCCGTGAAGATGCTTCGATTAACCTGGCAGCGATTGACGACTTGTGTGAAAAGTTCGATGGCTTGGAATTGATCATTATTGAAAGTGGTGGCGATAACTTGGCGGCAACCTTTAGTCCGGAATTATCCGATCTGACTTTATATGTGATTGATGTGGCCGGTGGTGAAAAAATTCCACGTAAAGGTGGGCCGGGCATTACCAAATCTGATTTGCTGATTATTAACAAAACCGATTTAGCCCCGATGGTCGGCGCCAGTCTGGAAGTAATGGATCAGGATGCCAAGCGCATGCGTGGTGATAAACCATTTTTATTTTCCAATATGAAAACCAAAGATGGTTTGGAGCAGATTATTGAGTTTATTGAAAAACAGGGCCTGTTTAAAAACTAAATAGCCTAAGCAATATCTCTATTTTTCCCTGATTCTAAAAAGATGGCTATGGCTGTCTTTTTTCTTGTGAGCATTTAACATTTGCACTGCTTGAATATCGAGTCAAAAGCCCATCTATCTTAAGTTATTTCTATATCTATATTTAAATATTAGATTGGGCAGGGCAGATAAAACTTTAACTGGACAGAAACTTGGCCAGTCTTTTCTTTTATCCACCAGAAAAATAGCCAAGATATGCATGAAATGTGAACTTGTACATACAGGAACGCAACAAAAAATTGCCAGTAAATTCATGCTAATTGCTGAAAATGCAGCCATCTGAACAGGGGGTAAATTGCATGAAAAAGCTGGCTTTTGTGTCGCTGGTGGCGGTGGCACTTACCGGGTGTGGTCACGCCGTATGAGAATGGTCCACGACATAGCGTCTATACCGGTTATGATCGAGGCTATTCAAACTATCCATATACCGTGTCGCGTTGGGAACATGAACGCCGTCCGGTGTATCTTCAGCAGCGTCCATCGGTTAAGCCAGTGAATCGTCCACATGCTCAACGTCCGCATGGGCAAAAACCGGGTCAGGCCAACCGTCCTGCACATAAACCGACACAGAGTAAACCTGCACAAAGCAAACCAGTAAAGCCAAATCGTCCGGTGGCCAACAAGCCGCCAGCGAAAAAACCACAGGCGAGTAATCCAGCTAAGGCCAAACCCGTCACGGCTTTGCCGCCGACTTCTGGGGTGCAGCGTCCATTACGACCTGGCGTATAAATCAAAAAGGATTCCATCTGGAATCCTTTTTTTATAACCGTTCATTCAAGCATTATAGTGATTTCTGATACAGTCCAGCGCGGACTGTACCGGCTTTGGTTTCCTTGATTTGCTGCCAGGAGGCCGGCAGTTTTAGCTGGTTTAGATCACGGTCGGCCTCGACATAAATCAAGCCTTTATCCTGAATTAATGGATCAGCCAATTGTGCCAGCTGTTCCCATAAATCCAGGTTATAAGGCGGATCAAGAAACACCAGATCATAGCTGTCTTTCAGGCTGGCCAGCGCCTGCTGTGCAGTACTGATTTTTAACTGGGCCCGGGCTTTGGTGACTTTTAACAGTTCTAGGTTCTGGGTCAGGAACTGGGCTTGAGTGCGGTCCGGTTCAATCATGGTGACCTGTGCAGCACCACGTGATAGCGCTTCAAAGGAAAGCGCCCCCGAGCCGGCACACAGGTCCAGCACTTTGGCATTTTGCACATCCCACATCAGCCAGTTAAACAGGGTTTCACGCACCCGGTCCGGCGTCGGGCGTAAACCGTCAATACTGGCAAAGGCCAACTGGCGACGTTTCCAGTCTCCACCAATAATTCGTAGCTGGTTTTTCATGGTTTAGTCACTCTCTATTGTGGCAGATGGGGCAGCGGCCGGTGTTGCTGGCGCAGATGCAGCAGTATCCTGAGCCGGAGTGGTGGTGCTACGAGCACCTTCGGCACTTGGCAGTTCACTTGGCTTTAAACCGGCGGTCATCAGGCCACCACTAATTTGGGCCGCAGATGGACGAATCGGATTCTTGTCTTTGTTGAGTAGCCAGTAATCCAGAATTGGACGGGCCAGGGCCGTGGCAGCACTCCCACCACGGCCATTTTCCAGAATCACCGCAATGGCAATTTCAGGTTTTTCTGCCGGAGCGAAGCCGACAAATAAACCGTGGTCAAGCTGACGGTCGGTGAGCAGCGCTTCATTATAGCGTTTGCCCTGCGCAATACTTTTGACCTGCGCGGTCCCGGTTTTTCCGGCAATTGAATATTGCAGGCCGCCTTTAATGCCTTTACCGGTGCCTGATTGAATGACATCCACCATGGCATCGCGCATTTTAATCCAGTCTTCGTCGGTCCCGTTAAATTCAATGCGGCCATTGGTACCATTATGCACCTTAAATGGACGCGCACCGCGGCTTTCACGCAGCACGTGTGGCGTGACTTTAAAGCCCTGGTTGGCGGTAATGGCCGTGGCCATGGCCAGTTGTAATGGTGTCGCGGTAAAAGCACCCTGACCAATACTGACCGAAATGGTTTCGCCGCGCATCCATTTGGCATTGCGGGTACGCATCTTCCATTCCGGACTCGGGTATAAACCAGTGCTTTCACTTGGTAAATCGACGCCGGTGCGCTCACTAAAACCAAACTGGCGCATCCAGTCATTCATCTTTTCAATGCCCATCCGGTAGGACAATACATAGAAATAGGTATCACAGGACACCACCTGAGCAGTGTGCATATTGACAATGCCATGCCCCGATTTTTTATGGTCACGGAAACGGTGGCTATCGCCCGGTAAAGTGAAATAGCCATAATCCTGAATCGCGGTACTCCAGTCGACCAGACCATAATGAATCCCGCCTAAACCAAACATTGGCTTAATGGTCGAGCCGGGCGGATAGACTCCTTGTACGGCACGGTTATATAGCGGCTGGTCAATATTGTCGCGCAGGGCGGCATAGTTGGTATGGCTGATGCCGGTGACAAAGAGGTTCGGGTTAAAGCTGGGGCTTGACACCAGCGCCAGAATTTCCCCGGTACGTGGATCAAGCGCGACAATCGCACCACGACGGCCGGCCAGCTGTTCAGAGGCCACCACTTGTAAGCCATAATCTAAGGACAAGTAGAGATCATTACCGCGAACTGGGTCTTTACGGCCCAAGTGGCGCAGCACATTACCGTGTGCATCGGCCTCGACCGATTCATTGCCCGGTACGCCGTGCAGTAAATGCTCATATGATTTTTCTACGCCAATTTTACCAATCAGGTTGGTGCCGGCGTAGGCATCTTTATCAATCTCTTTCAGCTCTTTGTCATTGATCCGGCCCACATAACCAATCACATGCGCAAACAGCTCACCATGTGGATAGTAACGGGTCATCTGGGTTTCAATATTCACCCCGGGAAACTGGAATTTCACTTCACTGAAACGGGCAATATCGGTTTCATTCAGATTCAGTTTAATGGAGACCCGTTCGGTTTTACGTGCGGTTTTAATCCGGCTCTGGAAGCGTTCAATATCTTCTTCAGTCAGTTCCAGAATCGGGGTCAGCCGTTCGATGGTGGCATCAATATCTTCGACATCGGCCCGGCTTAAGGTCGCGGTAAAGACCGGATAGTTATCGGCCAGCAACACCCCATTACGGTCATAGATATAACCGCGCGCAGGCGCTAAGGGTTGCAGGCGAATCCGGTTTTTGTCAGATGCGGTGGCAAACTCATCAAAGCTACTGATTTGCAGATAGGCATAACGCACCACCAGCAGCAGTAAAAAGAAACTGACCAGCCCGATAGAGATGAATACCCGATTGCGAAAAATGCGCTTTTCTTGCTGAACATTTTTTAAAGGAAAGTGCTGTTTCATATGCAATCGGCTTAAACAGATCAAGGAGATGAGAATAGGGCTGTTATTCTAGCCGATAACACAGCGCTTTGCGTATGCCTGCATGACCGATTCGACACAAATAATGTGATTTAGGTTTTTGACTTTTGCGACAATAAAAAGATCGGCTGCTGTATATAAGAATCTGGGTAAATCTGCTACAGTCAAAAAAATAAAACAGGATTGTTTTACAATTAGAATTAAGGAACTTGGTGAAAATAATGAAAAAAGTATATTCCTTAGTGGCATGTATTGCGCTGTGCAATGTGGCCTATGCCGAAGAATCTTCTTTTTTCCCACAGGCAAAATTGACCGGGGAAGATACAAAAACCTGGAATATCGGGGCAGGAATTACACAAAAATTACTTCATTTAAATGCAGAATGGGTCAATCCCTACGGCATTGCCTATGCCAAAGCCGGGGCATTTTTAAATGGGGATCATGAACCGGGTGGACAAATTGGCTTTCGCTTGCCATATCATTTCACCGGTAAAGATAAAAATGGTTATTATATCGGAGCTTATGCGGGTCATCTTGAATCCAAAGTGGTCGACCAGAAAGAGAAAGCACGTCTGGGCGCTGGTGTAGATCTTGCTTATGTCTTGCTGAACCGTGAACGGATCAGTACCTTTAGTGTGGGGATTGGTGCAGGTGAAAAACTGGAAGATCGGGCCGGTCGGGTGATTGCAGAAACCGAGCCAAAACTACAATTTTCCTATACTTTAAGTGTGGGTTTATAGCCAGAATAGAGAGTTAAATGCTTTTAGAATCCGGTAATTAGAAATAAATATGGAAAATATGCATGCTTGAGTACATCAATCAGTTGTGGCAAACCTTTTTGAATCGCCCGGATTTTTGGGCTGTGCTCAGCATTATCCCTGTCACCGCTTTTGTGACCTGGGCCCACGTGTGGATGGCACTGAAAATGGTGTTCTATCCCATTAATTTCTGGGGCTTTCATTTGGGGCCATTGCCGGTGGGCTGGCAGGGGATTGTGCCGAGAAAAGCCGGGCGTATTTCAGGCATTATTACCGACAATACCTTGTCTAAACTGGGCTCATTGCGCGAATTTCTGGATGCCATGGACCCGGAAGATATGGCACGGATTATTGGCGAGCAGGTCGGTTTTGAGCTGGAGCATTTAATTGATGAGGTGATGATCGACCGCAATGCTGTGCTGTGGGAAAACCTGCCCTATTCAATTAAGCGCCGCATTTATGCCCAGGCACATAAACAGCTGCCTGCGGTGCTGCGTGAACTGGTCACTGAACTGACTTTGAATGTCGAGTCACTGGTCGATATGCGCGAAATGGTGGTACGCCAGATGGAAGGTGACCGCCGTTTAATGGTGCGCATGTTCCTGAAAGTGGGCCAGAAAGAAATTAACTTTATCTGGCATATCAGTGCGTTAATCGGGATGTTCTTTGGTATATTCCAGATGATTGTCTGGTTTATTGTGCCATGGCACTGGACGGTACCATTCTGGGCCGCCATCTGGGGCTTTTTAACCAACTGGATTGCGATCTGGATGGTATTCAACCCGATTGAACCACATTATGTGAAGTATCCACAATTTTTTACGCGAACACAGAGTCGCAAATTTCCGTGGATTAAACCTGTTATTCCGCGCATTGGCACCTATAATGTTCAGGGTGCCTTTATGAAGCGCCAGGAAGAGGTGTCTGATGTATTTGCCAGTGTGGTCACCGAAGATTTAATTACTTTAAAATCCATTATGACCGAAATGATGTATGGCAGTAAAAAAGACAAGACCCGTCGGATTGTCAAACGCCATATTAATGAAATTATGGAAACCCCACTGGTCAGAACCTCTTTACAATTGTCTTTAGGGCCAAAAGAATACGCAAAACTCAAGACAGACTTGATCGATCGCTCAATTGAAATTACGATGGTGCCTGTATGCGACCCAGCCTTTAATGCGAGCCGTGCACAGAAAATCTATCAAATGTTTAGAGAACGTATTCTTGAACTTACACCAAGAGAGTTTCAAAATTTATTGCGTCCTGCCTTTCAGGAAGATGAATGGATCTTGATTGTATTGGGAGGGGTAACCGGTTTTATTGCTGGTTTAATACATTTGTTTGTCGCTTTCTTATAATTGGATGCTGGACAGCATGTCGAACCTGAGTTCGTCATGAACAAAGTGTCATGTACATTGTTAAAAATGAGGATGTTTTTTTATGCGCATTATCTTACTCGGACCACCTGGAGCAGGTAAAGGTACACAAGCTCAGTTGATCTGTAAGCGCTACAATATCCCACAAATTTCAACCGGTGATATGCTCCGTGCTGCGATTCGTGAAGGTACTGAATTAGGTCTACAGGCTAAAAACGTAATGGAAAGCGGTGGTCTGGTTTCAGATGAATTGATCATCGGTTTAGTGAAAGAGCGTATTGCTCAACCTGATTGTGCCAATGGCTGCATTTTTGATGGTTTCCCGCGTACCATTCCACAAGCGGAAGCGCTGGAAAAAGAAGGCATCAACATTGATCACGTGATTGAAATTGATGTACCGGACGAAGAAATCGTACAGCGTCTGTCTGGTCGCCGTCAGCACCCGGCTTCTGGTCGTGTTTATCACATCGTTTACAATCCGCCAAAAGTGGAAGGTAAAGATGATGAAACGGGTGAAGATCTGGTACAACGTCCAGATGACCAGGAAGAAACCATTCGTAAGCGTTTAGCGTCTTACCACACTGAAACTGAGCAACTGGTTGGTTTCTACCAAGGCCGCGCAGCGACAGGTGAAAATGCACCGACGTATGACAAACTTAACGGTCTACGTCCAATTGAAGATGTACAAGCGGATCTGTTCGCAATTTTAGATCAGGCAAAATAATCACCCGCTGATTGTTTTGACTTTAAGGGAGTCCTCGGTCATAGTAGGGCTCCTTTTTTATTTGCGTGCGTATAAGGAAACTGCCTCGGTGAAAATTGGTATGTTAATTTTAATGGTGCTGTTCCTGGCCATGTTGGTGGGTCTGTTTTATATCAGCTATAAAATGCTGCTAAAAGTGCGTCAGGAAGAACGTGCTGCAAATGCCAACCAGCCACAGCAGCGTCAATTGCATCCTAAATTGCAGGCGCAATTAGAGCAGCAGAAAAAAGCGCAAGATAAAGACGCACAAGACTAAGCGGCTTTTAGTCGCCCGGCTTAGGTCAGCATTATTGAATGATCTACCTCGAATATGCAGCGCAGGTCATCTTCAAGTATAAAAAAAGCTGAATTCAGGATTCAGCTTCAATATTTTTGACTGCAATCTGGCGCGCAGCTCCAAACTCAAACCGGTCTGGCCAGTTACAGACATCGGCCACTACACATTCATAGCATTTAGGCTTGCGGGCAATACAGCAATAGCGGCCATGCAGAATTAGCCAGTGATGTGCATCAACGATAAATTCTTTGGGAATCACTTTCACCAGACGGTGCTCCACTTCCAGCACATTTTTACCCACGGCTAAACCGGTCCGGTTGCCGACACGGAAAATATGCGTGTCGACTGCCATGGTCGGTTGACCAAACGCTGTGTTCAGCACCACATTGGCTGTTTTACGCCCCACACCTGGCAAAGCTTCCAGATCGGCCCGATTTTCCGGTACCTGGCTGTTGTGCTTTTCAATCAGGATTTTACAGGCCTTAATCACATTTTCCGCTTTGGAGTTATACAGGCCAATGGTCTTGATATAGTCCTTTAGCCCCTCAACCCCCAGTGCATAAATCGCTTCCGGAGTATTCGCTACTGGAAATAATTTGTCTGTGGCTTTGTTCACGCTAACATCGGTGGCCTGCGCCGATAAGGTCACTGCCACCAGCAATTCAAACGGTGAGGAGAAATTCAGTTCGGTGGTTGGATGCGGCCGCTGTTCACGCAAGCGCTCAAAAAAGGTATAGACTTGCTTTCGGGTCAAGTTTTTTACCGGTTTGACTGCGCTGCTCATGAATTAGGCCTCTCCCTGTAAGTGCTGTAATTGTTGCTGAAGCTGCACCAGTTGCGCGCGCTTGTTGGCATCTTCACGCACACTCAGCTGTTTTTCTAATTTTTTGATCTGGGTTCTGAGCTTGGCCAGCTCAATGGTGGTTTTGGCATCGTGGGTGACAGCCGGATGATCGGCTTTTTCAACCATCTGGATTTCCGGTACGACATCGGTCTGCTGCGAGAACTGGGCAAACAGCGCGGTATCAATTTCAGCACGCACTACCGGCCCTTTGCGGTGCAGGCGGCGCAGTTCTTCACGCTGAATGTGCGCATAATAACGCTGGCGTAAATCATTCTGCTCGCTCATCCGCTCCGCGTCTGTGGGTACGGGTTTGACATCTTCGACCAGATCAATACAGTCCACCGGGCAGGGTGGAATACACAGTTCACAGCCGGTACACAGGTCGGTCAGAATGCTGTGCATCAGTTTGCCGGAACCTAAAATGGCATCGACCGGGCAGGCATTAATACATTTGGTACAGCCAATACATTCATCTTCACGAATCACCGCTTTCATACGCTGCGGACGGCCATCGGACTGAATGGGCCAGACACTGGCTTCGGCGGTTAAGCGTTCTCTGCCCAGCAGTTTGGCCAGCGCATCGGCAACCGGTTGACCGCCCGGTACACATTTATTGGCGGCTTCACCTTCGGCAATCGACTTTGCATAGGGTAAACATCCATCCCGATGTCCACATAAACCGCATTGGGTTTGAGGAAGCAGGGCATCAATATTCTGGATGAGAGCAATTTGCGAATTCATGTAAAAACCACGGCTGCGAAGGGCGCAGAGAAAGCGAACAATAAACCTGAGCCGCAGATTCTAGCATGTTTTCAAGCATTAAGCTTGTGTACAAAGTTGGACCATAATCTGCTTTATTTTTGGGCAAAATGGTCAATTTTAAATACATATTTGCTTACAAAAAATGGAATAATTTTTCAATTTTGATCAATCTAATTTATTGAAAATATGGATTAAATAAAGTTTTTTGAAAAAAACTATTGTAGATTGTTAACAAAAGATATTTAATATTTTGCGCCAAAATAAATCATTGATTGAAATTTTGCCCAATTTTGATCCAACATTCTGCTGAGGATTAAGCGTTGAAATATAACAGCCTTAACGATTTCCTAGATTACGTTAAAACACGTGATGCCTATCAACCAGAATTTCTACAAGCAGTAGAAGAGGTGATGACCAGCCTGTGGCCATTCATTGAAAAGAATCCTCAATACGCTGCACATGGTCTGTTAGAGCGTTTAGTCGAGCCAGAACGTGCGATCCAGTTCCGCGTTTCCTGGGTAGATGATCAGGGTCAAACTCATGTGAACCGTGCGTTCCGTGTTCAATACAACTCGGCAATTGGTCCATACAAAGGTGGTATGCGTTTTCACCCGTCAGTGAACTTGTCTATCCTGAAATTCTTAGGTTTTGAACAGACTTTCAAAAATGCCTTAACTACTTTGCCAATGGGCGGCGGTAAAGGCGGTTCAGACTTTGACCCTAAAGGTAAATCTGAAGGCGAAATCATGCGTTTCTGCCAGGCGTTAATGATCGAGCTTTATCGTCATTTAGGTTCAGACACAGATATCCCGGCGGGTGATATTGGTGTAGGTGGCCGTGAAGTTGGCTATATGGCCGGTATGATGAAAAAGCTGAGCAATGACACTTCATGTGTGTTCACGGGCAAAGGCTTAACATTTGGTGGTTCTTTGGCACGTCCAGAAGCAACAGGTTACGGTACAGTTTATTTCGCTGAGGAAATGCTGAAAACTCGTGGCGACAGCTTCAAAGACAAAGTCGTAGCAATCTCTGGTTCAGGTAACGTCGCGCAATACGCTGCTGAAAAAGCCATGTTCCTGGGCGCGAAAGTGGTTTCACTGTCTGACTCTAACGGTACTGTGTATGTAAAAGATGGTTTCACAGACGAATTGCTGAAAGAAGTGATGGATCTGAAAAACATCAAACGTGGCCGTATCTCTGAATTTGCGTCTAAACACGGTTTTGAATACTTGGAAGGCAAACGTCCTTGGGGTATCAAGTGTGACATCGCGCTGCCATGTGCAACTCAAAACGAGTTAAACGGTGAAGATGCTGAGGTATTACTGGCTAACGGTGCAATCTGTGTGGCTGAAGGTGCCAACATGCCGTCTACTTTAGACGCAGTTGAGAAATTCGTTGAGGCGAAAATTCTGTATGCACCAGGTAAAGCATCAAATGCTGGTGGTGTAGCGACTTCTGGTCTGGAAATGTCTCAAAACGCATTACGTTTGGGCTGGACGTTTGAAGAAGTAGATGAGCGTTTACACGCAATCATGAAAGAAATTCACCGCAACTGCGTGAAATACGGTACTCAGGAAGATGGTACTGTTAACTACGTAGACGGCGCGAACATTGCAGGCTTCGTAAAAGTTGCTGATGCAATGCTGGCTCAAGGCGTATACTAAGTTTTAACTGCGTATAAGCTGAAAAAACCGAGGCACTGACCTCGGTTTTTTTATGGGTTATTTTTTAAAGATCTGCTGTTAATTGATCCGGCCAGTTTCAACCGTCATATCGTGTACATAGGCATATTTGGATTGATCAGCCGCCGGGTTTTTCAGTTCATAACGCTTGACCCGAATAATCTGGCGTTCATTCGGATTGTGCTGAAAGCCTTCAATTTGGTCATAGAATAAAGTCCAGTCCTGATCAACTTGGGTTTTCAGACCCTGTTCATTGTATTTGACTTCGCGTACCTGCAAGCAGGTTTGTGGAGCAACGCCGGTACAGGCTTTGGTTTCCGGGGAAATTTCCAGGAAGATGGTTTCACCGGCCGACTGGTATTTGGTTTCCGGCGTCATTTTTCCCTGAAAAGTATGTTGCTGGCCATCTGCAGCGGTCAAGATCAAGCTCGGTTGCTGTGTATCTTTCATGTCCAGCTGCACGCTGACAGGTTTTTGGAACAGGGCAGCAGCAAAACGTTCCTGCTGCATGGCGCTGGCTTCACAGGCCATTTCGGTACTGATTAACATACCGACCTGCAACTGGTTGTTGTTAATCTGCCAGTTACCGCCCATCTGGTTACAGCTGGTGCCAATACTTAAACGGCCATTGTCATTAAAATTCAGGGTCAAGGGTTTGGCTGTGCCGGTATCTAAAGACCATTGGTAAGCGCTGACAATCTTATCGGCATTTTGTTGTTGTAATACAGACACTGCAATATCTCCCGCACGTTGCAGATCACTACTCTGGCAAGCGGCCAAGCTTAAAGGGAAAAGTAAAATAGCTAAATATTTGAGTTTCATTTTATAAATAAAGCACTTATCGGAAATTTATCAGAATATAACCGATTTGCTATTTAAAAAAATGGATACATTTGCCCCTTTCCGGTTGCAAAATGTATCCATAAATAATTTTTTGTTAATAAATAATAAAAAGTTATGTTTGGTCGCGCTAGATTTTAGTCAAAACGGTAAATATCCATACCCAGTGCACCCATGGTAAAACTGCTATGCACAATACTAAAACGATGACCGGTGCCCATGCTAAAAAACAGGGGTGCCAGATGTTCGATAGTGGGATGGTTGCGATTGACATACGGAATGGTCGGCCAGTCCAGTACCGCATCATAGTCCTGATGTGCCAGTTTGCTGACCACATAATTACGGAAGGTCGAAGCCCATTCCGGCACCGCGCTGTGCTGGTTGTCCCAAGATAGCTCTCTTAAATTGTGGGTAATACTACCTGAACCAATCAGCAGAATTTGGCGTTCACGTAACACCGCCAAGGTCTGGCCAATCTTGTACAGATCTGCAGCTTGCAGATGCATCGGCAACGACACTTCAATTACCGGAATATCGGCTTCAGGATACATATGCAGCAAAGGCATCCATACCCCATGATCGCGCGGGCGGGTGCTGTTGGCATGCGCATTAAAACCGGCATTGGCCAGCAGCTGTAATACCTCTTCGGCCAGCTCAGGTTGTCCTGGCGCCGGATAGCGAATCTGGTACAGCTCTTCCGGGAAGCCGCGGAAATCATGCCAGGTTTCTGGACGAATACCGGTGTTGACTTCAAGACTGCGACTTTCCCAATGCGCAGACATCACCACAATCGCCTGCGGTTTCGGCAGATTGGTGCTTAAACGGGCAAGTGCCGGCCCGACCTGTTCGGGATTGAGCGCGAGCATAGGCGAACCATGCGATATAAATAAGCCGGGAAGGGTCTGTAAATTCATAATGAAAGCCTATGTCACGATTCTGGTCCTATCATGTCAAAGCGACATGCTTTATTAAACCGGGTCGGGTTCAACAGAATGTTCTAAATACGAAACAATGGGTAGGGTTTTCTTAACCCGCCCGATGATAAGGATGATTATGGTTAATGCTCATGGCCCGGTACAGCTGTTCAATCAGCATCACTCGCACCAGTGGATGTGGCAGGGTCAGTTTAGATAAAGACCAGTGCCATGCTGCAGCTTTACGCACTGCTTCCGAATGACCATCCGGGCCGCCAATGGCCAGGGCAATATCATTGCCTTCCAGCATCCAGCCTTTCATGGTTTCAGCCAGTTTTTCGGTGCTGAATTCACGCCCACCCACTTCCAGTGCAATCAGGGTTTCATTGGCTTTCAGAGCATTTAAGATGCTATCACCTTCAATCTGCCGGTATTTTAAAATATCGGCTTCTGAATCATTTTTGCCACGTTTGGCCATCGGCAATTCAATAATCTGGGTCTGTACAAAAGGCTGTATACGTTTGAAATAATCTTCAAAACCAGTCAGTACCCAAGCCGGCATTTTTTGACCAATGGTCAGAATACGGATTTTCATAATAAAACAGGCAAGAAAATGAAAAGTAATTATAACCTTGAAAGCCGTTTGTGCAGGAGAAAAGACACAATTTGAAATTGTAATCTGTATGCTGCTGTTGCTTTAATGAGCCACAGGACAATAAAACCTGCTTTTGTATGGAACAATAATAAATGTGGTTATTTCAACAGATTAAAAACGGTTTAGGGATATTGGGTTGTACTTTGCTGCTGGGCTGGATGCAGCCGCTATCCGCCGCCATTTCATTATATGAACCGGCCGATCCACAAAACTTGAAAGTCTATTTGCAGCAGATTATCGGGCCGCCGGGCGTGTACCGTAATCATAAAAATATTGAAGAATTGAACCGGGTTTCGGCCTGGATTAAAGAGCAGATGCGTTTATTCGGTATTCCATGCCAGTACCAGACTTATCCGGTGAATGGAAAAAGTTATCGCAATGTGGTCTGTCATTTAAAGGTGGGCCGTTCAGATCGGGTGATTTTAGGTGCGCATTATGATGTGCATGGCAACCAGAAGGGCGCTGATGACAATGCTTCCGGTGTGGCCGGATTAATTGAAATAGCGCGTATTTTAAGCCAGGAAAAAACCAAGCTGCCGCATAATGTCGAGTTTGTTTTTTATACCCTGCAAGAAGCACCGTATTATCAGACCGAGTTTATGGGCAGTCAGGTACATGCCAAATCTATTCTGGCCGAAAAAGAGCATATTCAGGCAGTCTATGTGCTGGAAATGATTGGCTACTATGATTCGCGTTTAATCCAGCAGTATCCGATGGGGTTAAAATGGATTTATCCAAGTCATGGCAATTATATTGCCGCGATCAGTAATTTTCAGTCCAATGCGCTGGGTGAGCAATACTGTCAGCAGATGCGCCTGTTAGATAAATTGCAGTGTGAACGGCTGGTGATGCCGGCGTTTGTCAGTGCAGCCGGGTTTTCGGATCATCGCAGTTATTGGCAGCATGATATTCCAGCACTGCTGATTACCGATACTTCACATTATCGTAATCCGAATTATCATACCGAAAAGGATACGCTGGATACTTTAAATGTCACCAAAATGGGCCAGGTGATTGATGGGCTGATTCATCAACTGCTCGGGGCAACGCCATAAGCGGCCATAAAAAACGCAGCCCTGAAATAGAGTAGGACTGCGGTCAAACAGGCCATTCATCTGGAGTTTGAATGGCCATACGATGAGCAGGAATAAAGAAAGAAACTTACAGCAATATGCTCTGTATTATTATAGATGGAGATGAACGGAAATTTTTCAAGTGGAACATTTCATCACCCGAAAACAACAAAAGAGAGCCGAAGCTCTCTTTTGTGGAGAAGATATGAAGGCACCACTTAGTGACGTGCAGCCTTACCTTCTTCTACCGGTTTTACAATCGGCGCTTTCACCAGTGGTTTTGGCATTGAGGTTAATGCCAGCGGTAAAATCTCATCAATGGATTTCACTGCTTTAATTTCCAGACCGTCTTTGACGTTATCCGGAATTTCCGCCAGGTCACGGACGTTTTCCTGTGGAATAAACACCAGTTTAATACCACCACGGTGTGCGGCTAACAGTTTCTCTTTCAAGCCACCAATGCGCATAGCACGACCACGCAAGCTGGTTTCACCGGTCATGGCAATATCCGGACGGATTGGAATACCGGTAAAGGCCGACACCAGCGCGGTAGTCAGCGCCAGACCTGCCGATGGACCATCTTTTGGTGTTGCACCTTCAGGTAAATGCACGTGTACATCGGTTTCAGCAAAGACTGAAGACTCAATGCCTAAAGAGTCGGCACGGGTACGCACTACTGTCATGGCTGCTTTAATCGACTCCTGCATGACATCACCGAGTGAACCGGTGGTAATGAAAGTACCTTTGCCTTTCATGGTCGCCACTTCAATGGTCAGTAATTCACCGCCCACAGAGGTCCAGGCCAAGCCATTCACGCGACCCACTTCTGCTTCTTCTTCCGCCATGCCGAAGTCGAATTTGTGTGGACCCAAGTAGTCTGGCAAGTTGCCCGCGTTGACCTCAACCTGCAGGTTTTTGGCTTTTTTGCTGACCGCTTCTTTGACCACTTTACGTGCAATTTTAGAGACTTCACGTTCCAGGCTACGCACACCGGCTTCACGGGTATAACGACGTACAATGTCACGAATCGCTTCTTCATGTACGGTCAGTTCTTTGCCACGTAAACCGTTATTCTTGATGGCTTTTGGCACCAGGTAACGATCGGCGATATTCACTTTTTCTTCTTCGGTATAACCCGGAAGACGAATCACTTCCATACGATCCAGAAGTGCTTCAGGAATATTCATGCTGTTGGCGGTACAGATAAACATCACTTCAGACAGGTCCAGGTCCAGATCTAAATAGTGATCATTGAACTTGTTGTTTTGTGATGGATCGAGTACTTCCAGCATCGCCGAGGCAGGATCGCCACGGTAGTCTTGCGCCATCTTGTCAATTTCGTCGAGCAGGAACAGCGGGTTCTTGACGCCAACTTTGGTTAAAGACTGCACAATTTTACCCGGCATTGCACCAATATAGGTACGACGGTGACCACGGATTTCCGCTTCATCACGGACCCCGCCTAGCGCCATGCGCACAAATTCACGGCCAGTGGCTTTGGCAATTGATTCACCTAAAGAGGTTTTACCAACACCCGGAGGACCCACCAGACACAGAATCGGGCCACGCAGTTTTTTCACGCGTGATTGAACTGCCAGATATTCCACAATGCGCTCTTTGACTTCGTCCAGACCATAGTGATCGGCATCCAGAATTTCCTGCGCTTTATTCAGGTTGATGCTGACTTTGCTGGCCTTGTTCCACGGCGTATCCAGAATTACTTCAAGATAGTTACGGACCACCGCCGCTTCACTCGACGCCGGTTGCATGGCTTTTAACTTGCGCAGTTCAGATTCGGCTTTTTTACGCACGTGTTCTGGTAAATCAGCTTCGGCCAAACGTTTTTCAATTTCCGCAACGTCATCTTCCGCACCGCCATTCATATCGGAAAGTTCGCGCTGAATGACTTTCATTTTTTCATTCAGGAAGTATTCGCGCTGGTTTTTTTCCATCTGGCGTTTGACAGAATCATGCAGGGTTTGCTCAATCTGCTGTTCTTCAGACTGTTGCAGCAAATAGGTCATGAGTTCCTGTAAATGTGCTTCAAACTCGTCGTGTTCCAGGAATTTCTGTTTCACTTCGATATTCAGTGGAACGCGGGTCGCCACAAAAAACAGCAATTGCAGCAGGTCATCAATTTTGTTGACCGCAGCAATCAGTTCACGCGCATTACGTAATTTTGCTTCGGCATATTGTGCAAACAGGGCACGCAATTCGAGCACACGTGTGGCCTGAACCTCACTGTCTACCGCAACCGTCATTGGGCTTAACTGATGTTCTGCTTTTAGATGGTCCTCTTCTTCGATAATTTCGACCAGCTTCGAGCGATGTAGACCTTCAATCAGGACTTTGATGCAGTTCTCATCATTTTCGTGATTCACAACTTGCACAATCTTCGCGACAGTACCGTATTGATATAAATTGTCGTGATCAATTTCTTCTGTAAGCGAATCTTTTTGCGCAACTACAAATACTAGATTGTCACTGTTACGAGCCACATCAACTGCATTGATCGATTTTTCACGACCTACAAATAGCGCAATTTGCATGTGCGGATAAACCACCACGTCACGTAGCGCTAAAAGCGGTAATACACTTGGAACCTGAGGCTCTAAGGTTTGTTCATTCATAATAATTTCAGACATGGGCACTCCTAATGAGTGACAACGGTGTTGCCATGTTTTTTATAGTGATGGGTAATTTAAAAATTACAAGGGCCGAAGTCTATAAATTGTTGGAAATTTAGCTAAGTTGATGATTTTAATTTATTGTTAATGATTATAAATCGCAAACTTGCGCTGAAAAGAATACTGGAAATGTGGACTGATCAGGGCATCTAGCGGCTGATCCCAGGCCTCACGCGCCAAAGGAATATCCACAATCTGGAAATCATGACACAGGCCGACCCGCAGCGGTGTGGTCGGGGCGCTGGCCAGCGTTTTATCATAATAGCCGCCGCCCATTCCAATCCGGGTTCCGCGTCGGTCACAGGCCAGTAAAGGCATCAAGAGCAGATCAAGTTCGGAGACATGCCGGCCACGACTGGCCATCGGTTCCTGCATACCCAAACGATGGTGAGCAAAGCGTTTATGGCGATATTGACCCTGCTGAATACGCACCCAGACCAGCCGGTCATTCATATTACAGATCATTGGTAAATACACCTGTTTACCTTGGGCAAAACAGAGTTCAATGATTTTAGTGGTATGAATTTCACCAAAGGCGTGCAAATACACGCCAATTTTCTGAGCCTGCCGATACGCTGGCCATGCACGTAACCGCTGCAATACCTGCTGTTCAGCCTGACGCTGCTGAAAGCGGTTTAACTGGCGGCGTTGTTTGCGCAGCTGTTTACGGAGCTGGATCAGGTCGTGGGTCACAGAGCGGAGCATAAAAACAAGTGGTGCCCGCAGTTTAATCCTTTCTGCACAACTTGCAAAGGGAGCAGGACCGTTACAGATTTTCACTAATAAGATGTATTGCAAAAACCGGAGCTTATTGATGCTCGATCTGCAAGATCAAATGGGCTTCCGTCGGATTTTACAGCAAGCGGATAGATTTCTAGGGCCTGTTGTCTTTATGCTGATGCAGTGTTGATACGTGAGTATGACAAGAACAAATTAAAAATGAACACATGGTTAGGAAAACAATAACATGGACTATAAAAATACCCTGCGTAAATATCTGCTGCCGGCCGTTTGTGCTGTCACGGCACTCAGCGCTAGCGTTGCTCAGGCAGCCTCTACAGAAATGCCTGCACCGGCCAATTCCAAACAGGTTTTCTTTGTGGGCAATAACTGGGATGGAACGGTCACAGTGATTCGTCCTTCCGGTGATTTTGGCAAGATTGGGGTGGTGAATATGATTCCGGACCGCAAACAGCGGCTGCTGGAAATTCATTTAAATCCAATCAAGCTAATTGCCTATACCTACATTCAACAAACTGCAGGTGAGGGCAATGACCAGTTGGTGGATGATATGTATTCCACCCCAGATGGACAATCCATTGTAGCTTCACGTCCAAGTTTTGCCGATGTGGTATCCATCAACATTAAAACGGGCAAAATTAATTGGCGTACGCCAGTCGAAGGTTTCCGTGCAGACCACATGGCGGTTTCACCAGATGGGCAGCGTGTTGCTGTGTCGGCATCTTCAGGTAATGTGGTGCATGTCTTAGATATTCATACAGGTAAAGAATTGGGGCGTTTTGCAACAGGGGATAAACCGCACGAAAATATTTACTTTGCAGGTGGAACGAAAATCTTAAACTCTGCGATTGGTAACGTAGAAACCTCAATGGATGCACAGTGGCAAGACTTCACCAAAGGTAAGCGCTTTATTACCATTGCCGATGCCAACAATTATAAAGTTCTGAAAAAAATTGATTTCCGACCTGCTTTAGATGCCTTTGGACGTAAAGATTTATCCAATTCAGTACGTCCTATGGTGTTAAGTAAAGATGAAAGCAAACTTTATGCACAGGTTTCATTTTTTAATGGTTTGGTGGAATATGACTTAAAAACCGATAAAGTCACCCGTATTGGACAATTACCGGGCAGCAGTACAATTCCAAAAGACCGCAGCAAATGGGTAAATGATTCACGTCATCATGGTTTATCCATTAGTGCCGATGGCGAAAAACTCTGTGTGGCAGGTACGATGGATGATTACGCGACCATTGTAGACCGTCAGAGTTTAAAAGCTGGCAAACTGATTCCTGCAGGTAAACCATATTGGGCAACCCGTAGTCCAGATGGAAAAAGCTGTGTGATTTCAGAAAGTGAAACCGATGTGGTCACGGTGATTGACTTCGCTACAGGAGAAAAAGTCCGCAGTGTACCAGTAGGGAATCACCCACAGCGAGTACGTTTGGGTTATGCACCAAGCGATTGGTCGACGCCGTAATTTTTAAGCCGATCATAACAGGCAAAACATACTAAAGCGCTCAAGACGATATTTGAAATGAGCGCATTTTAGAATGGTTTACCTATGGAGCGTGCACATGAAAGGGACTCGATGGCTCGGTATTGGCTTTTTTGTTTTGGCTGTCGCGGTGTTGTTTACCGTGGTGTATATGTTTCAACCGCCGAATAAGACTGTTTCGGAAACAGTATGGGTGAAACCGAACGCAGCTTCCACAGAGATAGAAACAACGCAAAGTCTATTTTCAGATGAATCTGAAAATGTAATTGAAACAAACGCTATGTTAGAGCGTGCTGCGGTATCTGCAGTTGAAATGCAGCAATTAATCCAGCAACGTGATCAGTTGTATTTAGGCTTTGAGCAAATTAGTACAGGGTTAAGCCAAGGGCAAAAACCTGATTTAAACCGTGTACAAAGTATGTTGCTACAGCAGGAACAATTGGTACAAGCAGGCGTATTAAGAGCAGAAGATGCAATGAACTATAGCCAGTTCTTAAAGCAAATTTTACCTGAAATTGCAGGGCAAATTGATTTGCATATTTCGCGTTTAAAACGTCTAAACGTGGGGTGACAGGCTAAGCCCACAGATAAGCTTATGATCTGCTGTTATAAATACACGATAATGCCATTGTTGCAGTCAACAATGGCGTTATTTTTTTGTCTAAAATATTCTTTAACCAACATGTTTTCTAAACCGAATAGCGGCCACTTGAGCTGAATTTATCTACGATTCATTTTATCAAGCGTTCAATTCATCTTAGAAGAAAGCACACTGATTCCATTGTATTGGACTAAAGTTGTATAAAGCTGTGCGAAATAAATTTGGTTTTTCCCTCCTTTTAAAAACTACAGAAAAAACAAAGTTTAAATTTTTCTTCACCGCATTTTTTATGCTGCAAACATAGATCATCTTAATTTAAATTGGTATGACCATTTAAATAAATAATCAGACCAATATTGACATTTATTTGTATAAAACTATTATTTGTTGCAAATATTGAGGGTATTTTGATTTTCATTTCAATATTGGTCAGACCAAAATTAGAATTTTACCTCTACGCTTAGACCTATGTTTACGTTTGAGTGAGCATTTCAAGGAGATGACAATGCTTCAACATTGGCAACAGATCTATGATCCAATGGCAAATATTTGGATTTCGAGTCTTATTGCATCAATCCCGATTATTTTTTTCTTTTTGGCACTAGCTGTATTTCGCTTAAAGGGAAGTGTTGCGGGAACAATTACGGTGATTTTGGCGTTATTAGTGTCTTTATTTGCCTATGGCATGCCTGCACCAATGGCTTTTGCTTCATTGATCTATGGATTTTTCTACGGTTTGTGGCCAATCGCATGGATTATTATTGGCGCATTATTTTTATATAAAATCTCTGTAAAAACAGGGCAATTTAACATTATTCGCTCATCTATTCTTTCGATTACAGAAGATCAGCGTCTTCAGATGCTATTAGTCGGCTTCGCGTTTGGGACATTTTTAGAAGGTGCAGCGGGCTTTGGGGCGCCAGTGGCAATTACTGCAGCTTTGTTGGTAGGTTTGGGTTTTAAACCTTTATACGCTGCGGGTTTATGTCTGATTGTGAACACCGCACCGGTTGCGTTTGGCGCAATGGGGATTCCAATTATTGTGGCGGGTCAGGTTTCAGGCGTAGAAACCATGGAAATTAGCCAGATGGTTGGGCGTCAGTTGCCATTTATGGTGCCTATTGTGCTGTTCTGGATCATGGCAATTATGGATGGCTGGCGCGGTGTGAAAGAAACTTGGCCTGCGGTATTGGTGGGTGGTGGTGCTTTTGCAATTGCACAATACTTGACCTCTAACTTTGTTGGACCAGAGTTGCCAGATATTACCGCTGCAATTGCATCGTTGGTGAGCTTAACAGTACTGTTTAAATTCTGGCAGCCAAAACACATTTTCCGTTTTAGCGATGCAGACACAAAAGTAGATGCCAACTTGGTTGCAGAACAGCAGCAGAAATACAGCATCGGTCAGATTGTGAAAGCATGGTCACCCTTTGCAATTTTAACGGTGATGGTCACCATTTGGAGCATCAAACCGTTCAAAGATTTATTTGCTAAAGATGGTGCAATGCATGATTGGGTCATTTCCATCAAGGTGCCATTTTTACATCAACTGGTACAAAAAATGCCGCCTGTGGTGGCAGACGTCAAAGACTACGATGCCATCTTCAAGTTTGACTGGCTGAGTGCCACGGGTACTGCAATTATGATTGCGGCTTTCATCACCATCATTTATTTAAAAATGAAACCACGTGAAGCGGTGAAAACCTTTGCAGAAACCATCAATGAATTAAAAACACCGATTTATTCCATTGGTATGGTGCTGGCTTTTGCTTTTATTGCCAATTATTCAGGTATGTCTGCCACCTTGGCATTGGCTTTGGCTCATACAGGTAATGCCTTTACTTTCTTCTCGCCATTTTTAGGCTGGATTGGGGTATTCCTGACTGGTTCAGACACATCAGCCAATGCCTTATTTGCTGCCTTGCAAGCCACAACTGCACAGCAAATTGGTGTGCCAGAAGTATTACTTGTTGCCGCCAATACCAGTGGTGGTGTTACAGGAAAAATGATTTCGCCGCAATCGATTGCAATTGCCTGTGCCGCAGTCGGTTTAGTCGGTAAAGAATCGGATTTATTCCGCTTTACCGTGAAACACAGTATCACGTTCACCGTAATGATCGGTATTATTATCACTCTACAAGCTTATGTGTTCCCATGGATGATTCCATAACCACATGCACAAGAGGATAGCCGCATGAAAGTTTCCGACAAAGTTGTTCAAGACCTGCGCACACTGGTTGAAAAAAATCAGATGCAAGTCGGAGACCGATTGCCTGCCGAAAGAAAGTTGTGTGAACAACTCGGGGTTTCCCGTTCCTCTTTGCGTGAGGCTATTCAGCAATTGACCAGTCAGGGCATGCTGGTCAGCAAAGTTGGAGCGGGTACTTTTTTGCAACAGCTGCCAACCAATTGGTCGCAATATCAAATTGTGCAGCCTTTAAGTAACCTGATTGATGAAGATCCTGCTTATCGTTTTGATGTGCAGGAAGCACGAATGGTGCTTGAAGGTGGTACGGCATGGTATGCCGCACAGCGGGCAACCGCTGAGGATTTGAAAAAAATCCGTGCTTGTTATGAGCAAATCGCCCATTTTCAAATTTTGGGTGATGATGATCAGGCGGCAATTGCCGATGCCAAGTTTCATTTGGCAATTGCCGAGGCATCGCACAATTTGGTGCTTATTCAAATGATGCGCGGCTTATTTGATTTGTTGCAATACAACGTGGTTTTGGGTCGACGTAAAGTTTATACCGAAGCCCACCGTTTCGATCAGTTGCATGATCAGCATTTTCAAGTGATGGATGCAATTGAACGTCAGGATCCAGAAGCTGCCCGTGCGGCAGTGTGTGGACATATTGAATTTGTAGTTCAACAAGTACGCATGATAGACGAGGAAGATGCGCGTCGTCAGCGTGCGAGTCGATTAAACAGGATAGCGCCATGATTATTTCTTCTGCGAATGATTACCGCGAAGCAGCTAAACGCCGTTTACCGCCATTTTTATTTCACTATATAGATGGAGGTGCGTATGCGGAACAAACGCTAAAAAGAAATGTAGAAGACCTTTCACAAATTGCCTTGCGCCAACGTGTATTAAATGACATGTCGGCTTTAAGTTTAGAAACCACGTTATTTAATGAAACTTTGTCGATGCCTGTGGCTTTGGCGCCAGTCGGTTTAACAGGCATGTATGCGCGCCGTGGTGAAGTACAGGCTGCGGTAGCAGCAGACAAAAAGGGTATTCCGTTTACATTATCTACAGTGTCGGTGTGTCCAATTGAAGAAGTGGTACCTGCCATTTCTCGCCCAATGTGGTTTCAGCTCTATGTGTTACGTGACCGTGGCTTTATGCGCAATGCTTTGGAACGTGCCAAAGCAGCTGGCTGTTCAACATTGGTTTTTACAGTAGATATGCCTGTGCCTGGTGCACGTTATCGTGATGCACATTCGGGCATGAGTGGGCCAAATGCGGCCATGCGCCGTTATATGCAAGCAGTGATGCATCCAAACTGGGCGTGGGATGTGGGTTTACTCGGCCGCCCACATGATTTGGGCAATATCTCCAAATACTTGGGCAAGCCGACTGGACTGGAAGATTATATTGGTTGGTTGGGCAATAACTTTGATCCATCCATTTCATGGAAAGACCTAGAGTGGATTCGTGAATTTTGGGATGGCCCGATGGTGATTAAAGGCATTTTAGACCCTGAAGATGCTAAGGATGCTGTTCGTTTTGGGGCTGATGGAATTGTGGTGTCTAACCACGGTGGTCGTCAGTTGGATGGTGTGCTCTCGACTGCACGTGCTTTACCGCCAATAGCTGATGCAGTAAAAGGAGATCTAAAAATTCTAGTGGATTCAGGTATTCGTAATGGCCTAGATGTGGTGCGCATGTTGGCGATGGGTGCGGATACTTGTATGCTCGGACGTGCCTTTATTTATGCACTAGGTGCAGCAGGTGGGGCGGGTGTGAGTAATTTACTCGAATTGATTGATAAAGAAATGCGAGTCGCAATGACCTTAACGGGTGCTAAAAACATTCAAGCGATTAACTCAGATTGCTTGGTACAACTTGAGCGTGAACTGAAAGGCTAAATTGCCAACAGGAGCGATCAATCCATCAACCGATGCATTTGGCTGAATCGCTTAATTGTATTTTTCACCTTGTTTCAGGACTTGTACACTATGCCACAGACAATTTCTTCTGCAACACAATTTGATGCTGCAGCAACCCTCAAAAACTTGGTCGATATTGTGGGAAAAGCGCATGTATTGACCCATGAATCAGATACTCGTTTATATCGTCAAGGGCGACGTTTTGGCGAAGGACAAGTTTTTGCGGTGGTTACGCCAGGTTCTTTATTGCAGCAGTGGCAAGTGTTACAAGTGGCGGTGGCGGCTGATTGCATTATTATTATGCAAGCTGCTAATACTGGACTCACGGGTGGTTCTACCCCTTTTGGTGATGACTATGATCGTCCTGTAATTTTGATCAACACCCAACGTTTAAAAGGTATTCAGCTCATCAACGATGCCAAGCAAGTGATTTGCTTGCCTGGTGCAACGCTAGATGCTTTGGAACAACAATTGGCGCCACATCAGCGTGAGCCACACTCAGTCATTGGTTCATCTTGTATTGGCGCTTCAGTGTTGGGCGGGGTATGTAATAATTCAGGTGGTGCGTTGGTCAGACGTGGCCCTGCCTATACTGAGTTGGCCTTATATGCACAAGTCGATGCACTGGGCGAGTTGCAACTCATCAATCATTTGGGGGTGAATTTAGGGAACTCGCCAGAAGAAATTTTAACCAAACTTGAGCAACAACAATATCGCCCTGAAGATATTGAATATTCGGAACATTGTTGTGCTTCAGATCAGCGTTACGTGCATGATGTTGCCCAAGTCGATGCCGATACGCCTGCACGGTTTAATGCCGACCCGAGCCGTTTGTTTGAAGCTTCGGGTTCGGCAGGTAAAGTCTGTGTGTTTGCAGTGCGTTTGGATACATTTGAGAAAATTCCGAGTCAGGTGTTTTATATCGGCAGCAATCAGCAGGATGATTTAACCGCGATTCGCCGTTTTTTATTACGTGATTTGCCGCGTGTACCGATTGCTGGCGAGTATATTCATCGAGATGCCTATGACATTGGTGCAGAATATGGCAAAGACAGCTTCTTGTTTATCGAGAAGTTTGGCACCAGTAAAGTACCTGCAGCTTTTGCCATGAAAGATAAAGTTGATGGTTTTCTAACCCGTTGGGGCATGCGTGGATTGTCGGATAAAGTTTTGCAAATGTTCACGAAACTACTGCCAAATCATTTACCAGAACGCATGAACCAATTTCGTGATTTGTATGAACATCATTTAATTTTGCGCATTGAGCAGCAAGATGTTGCGGCAGTACAGCAGTTTTTAATGGATTATTTTATCACGCGCAATTCCGGCGGTTTTTTTCTATGTAATGAAGATGAAGGCCGCAAGGCTTTTCTGCATCGCTTTGCAGTGGCAGGTGCTGCAATTCGTTATCGTGATACACATCGAAATGAAGTGGAAGACATTGTTGCTTTAGATATTGCGTTAAGACGTAATGATCAGCAATGGGTTGAAACCTTGCCCGAAGAGTTGGAGCAGGCGATTATACATAAGTTGTATTATGGTCATTTTTTATGTCATGTCTTTCATCAGGACTATATTATTAAAAAAGGCGTAGACCCGTTGGCGATGGAACATCAAATGTGGTCATTGCTTGATGCACGTGGGGCAGAGTATCCTGCAGAGCATAATGTTGGGCATTTATATGTGGCGAAGCCTGCCTTAAAGCAGCATTATCAAAAATTGGATCCGACCAATTGTTTTAATGTGGGCATTGGGCATAGCTCTAAATTAAAAGCTTGGCGTTAAATAAGGATGAAAACTGAGCAGTGAAACTGATTCTAAGGAAAGATGGATATGTTTAAGTTAGATAGCAAACTGCTACAGATTTTTTACTATGTATATAAATTAAAAAATGTGTCTGCAGCAGCAGATGCATTGGGCATGAGTCAGCCTGCGGTTAGTAACTGTTTAAATAAAATTCGTCAGCATTTTAATGACCCATTATTTTTAAGGGTTGGCAATGAAATGTTGCCTACAGAGTTGGCGAAACAGATTTTTTCACCGATTAGTGAAATTATTAATAAAATTGAAACGGTCAATAATTTTAAAGTCGATTTTGATCCGACACATTCCGATCAATTATTTACCTTGGCAATGACCGATGTTTCGCATTTGGTTTTATTGCCAAAACTGACCAAGTTTTTAAAAAAATATGCACCTTCAGTGCGGATTAAAATTCGTCCTATTACCCGTGAAACCAGTTATCAAATGGCAAATGGTGAAATTGATTTTGCGATTGGTTTTTTACCTGAGTTAGAGCAGGGTTTTTATCAGCAGCAATTATTTTTACAATATTATGTGGTGATTAGTCGTAAAGATCATCCACGTATTTGTGAAAAAAGTTTAGATGTTGAAGCTTATATTCGTGAATCGCATGTCGATGTAGATACCAGTATAGGTCACTACCATATTGAAAATGAATTAAGCAATCGTGGTTTAAGACGTAATATTCTAATGAGTATCCCAAGTTATTTAGGGGTCGGTTTAATTGTGCAAGAAACCGATATGATTGCGACAGTGCCTTATTATTTAAGTGAGGTGTTATTGGCACGCGGGAATTTACAAGTAGTGAGTGCGCCTTTGAATTTTCCAACTTATCCTGTACGACAATATTGGCATACGTCTTGTCATCACCAAACCAGTCATCAGTGGTTAAGAAAAGTGATTTTTGATTTGTTTAGTCAGCATCCTTAATTAATCGTATTTAAAGTAAAATTTTTATAATTTTTTAAATTATCATTCGCTAATTCCCTCATCTTCAAAAGAGCAGGCTAGGCTGAGGGAATTAGTGATTCTTTTTTATAAGGCAATAAAACTAAATTTCTGCCCACGATTTTGATTGCAGCTATACATTTTCATTTTTCCATGGCTTTGTTGCACAAAGCTGTTCTTAAGGACTCCTTCGGCAATATAATTTCCAAATGAAGAAGCCTACACACAAAATCTACCGCACAACCAATTGGCCCGCATATAACCGAGCTCTCATTAATCGTGGGAATATTGCCATTTGGTTCGATCCAAAAACACAATGGTATGCAGAACCTCAAGGCAAACAAGGTCGAAGTCAAACCTACTCCGACATAGCGATTCAATGCTGTTTGATGATCAAATCTCTATTTAGACTCACTTTACGCATGGTCACTGGCTTTGTTCAGAGCCTCATTAAACTTTGCGGCTGAGCAGCCCCGAATATCAGTGATATTCGTATTCGACTATTTGTAGAAGACAAAAGCATATTGATATTGCGATAAGCTATCAGAAAAGTCGTGATGGTCTCCACCTACTCGTCGACTCTACTGGCTTGAAGTTTTTAGGTGAAGGTGAATGGAAACGTAAGAAACATCAGCCTGAATATCGTCGCCAATGGCGTAAACTTCACATTGGTATAGATGCTGAAACGCTGCAAATACGGGCCGTTCAGCTCACGACAAACAATGTCAGTGATTCACAAGTACTCGAAGATTTACTTGATCAAATTCCACTTGATGAGCAGATTGATTCTGTCTATACAGATGGTGCTTATGACACGAAACACTGCAGAAAAGTCATTTCAGATCGACAGGCACATGCGGTGATTCCGCCAAGAAAAAATGCGAAGCCCTGGAAAGACAAAAAGCTGAGATCTTTAGAAAGAAATGAATTGTTGAAAACGGTTAAATGCCTAGGAAGAGCAATTTGGAAAAAGTGGTCTGGGTATCATCGCCGAAGCTTGGTAGAAACCAAGATGCATTGCATCAAATTATTGGGAGATAAACTCAGTGCACGGAGTTTTCAAAGCCAGGTGAATGAGATTCATGCACGTGTGGCAGTATTAAATAAATTTATGGAATTAGGCCGAGCTCATACCCAAGTTGTCACTTAAATTTAAACAACTTAGGAAAGCTCTATCTTTAAAATCTTTATGCAACAAAGCCCTGCAGTACTAAAAATTGCAGATAATAAACTTTATGAAGCAAAACATAGTGGGCGGAATTGCATCCGTTCTACAGTCAAGTCGTCTGCTTAAAAATTTTGCTGAACTGCAATCTTGTGAAGATGTTAATCAAATCGATCTTACTGATTTAATTCGGGATGGCGTTCTTTTAAGATGGGTTGTATCTACAAGAGGGCTTAACGGTTAGTTTGAAGCTTTAAAAGATTAGAACGAGAGAATAAATAATTATAAAAAAGAGGAAATTTAGAAGTTCTTAGGACTGAATAGGGGATCAATCAGCTAAACCCTCCGACGGTGCCGCTGCATGTGTCGTTACCCTGAACCCGATGAGTTCAAGGTGGACGCGACGTATACTTGCTGGGCTTCCCACTCAGGGTGGGCATGCACTCTAAATATACAGAACGCAATCCATAAGTTTAAGTATCGGCAGGGGAATAGACCTGCTGGCGAACACCTCAGAGTTAGACTCAGTATAAAGGATTCAGCTTTAGACGCAAACCTATCGGCCTACAGAACTGTAAATTTAAGTGTCATTTGCACAGGCTTTATGCAAGTCAAAGCCTTATTCGGTCAGTGTTTCGACTTCTTCCAGAATTGTGGCCAGCAAGCGTTCACAATGGGCATATTCCTGCAGGGATTTGTTCATCGACAGCACTTCCTGCATCAGCTCTAAGGCCACCATAATAATCAGCTTGCTTGGTTCCATACGTGGTGCTTTACGACGAAATTCATCATATTTTTCATTCAGTAATTCTGCTGCACGTTCCAGATCCGCCCGTTTTTCAAGAGTCGTGGCCAGCTTGAAACTGTGTCCTAAAACACGTAAATCTACAGGAATTTGTTCACTCATGCTTAAGCTTCCTCGCTGACATCAGTTGGATGGGCCAATTGCTGAATTTCCTGGGCATTCTGGTCTTGTGCAGTTCCTAAAATGGCCAGACGCTGAATAATTGCCTCGACTTTGGCTTTGGCATGCTCATTCTTCTGCAATAAACGCTCACGTTCTTGCTGCAAAGATTGCACATTCTGCAAAGTCTGACGCTGTTCATTCTGCAACTTTTCTTTAATGACGCGTAGCTCGTTACGTTCGGCCAGCAATTCCTGAAAGCGGTTTTTGAGATCGGTGCAGCTTTTTTCCAGACGGCTATAACGGTCCGCCAATGCGGTCGCATCCTGATTCAACTGCTGAAATTGGGCCTGACTGGTGCTGAGCTGTTCACTTAAAGACTCAATTTCTTCTTGTTTTTGGGTAATCACCCCATTTCTTTGCACAATTTGTGCATGATGCTGCTCTTCAGCCTGTTGCTTGGCTTCAGCTAAAGATTGAGTTTCACTCTCATAATGCGCAAGTCGTGTTTTTAAAACACCAATATGCGCCTGTAGACGCTGTAATTCTTCTAACATATCGTGGTCGCACAGTCTTGCAAACAAAGGTAATATATACGAAGTATAGAGATTGGATAAGCGAATGCAAGACGATATTTCAGGTTGGTCCGAATGGTACCGCAATTTTTCCACGATTGAAGAAATTTCAAGTCCAAGTGAGTTACATGGTTTACTGACCGGTATAGTTTGTGTGACAAATGCACCAACTGAAACCGAGTGGCAACAGATTCTGGCAACCCTGAATGTGCCCGAACTTAGTCCGGAAGCGCTGGATATTTTAACCGGCGAAGCGGAAGATGTAGCGCATGCTTTATCTGAAGATGAACTGGATTATCTGCCCCTGTTACCGGATGACGAACACGTATTACAGGAGCGGGTACAGGCGCTGGCCGACTGGTGTGCCGGCGTAGTTCTGGGCTTTGGCCTGGCGTCCGGACATATCCGCAGCGATGAGCTGGAGCTGATTGAACATCTGCAAGATGTGGCAGCAGTCGAGTTTGAAGACTCGGACAATGATGAAGAAGGCGAAGAAAGCTATCAGGAATTATATGAATTTGTCCGCCTGATTCCGGTGAGCCTGTCGGTTGGCCGCAAGAAAATAGCGGTTGATGAAAGTTCTTTGTTACAAAACGTACATGCCAAGTCACGTCAGGTGGCTGCGCCAGAAAGTGGCAGTATTGTAGAAATGTTTACCCCACATCGTCCGAGCTGATTCGGGCGATACCATCCTCCCTTTATTTAGGCTGCGAAGAAAAATTAATGAAGAAACTGACCCAGGTAGAATTTAAAGAACGTCGTGACCGTCTGGCTGAACTGATGGGCCCACACAGTATTGCCATTATTGCCACCAGTCCGGTGGCCATGCGTAACCGGGATGCTGACTATAAATATCGAACGGACAGCAGTTTCTTCTACTTGACCGGCTTTGCAGAACCTGAAGCGGTCGCGGTCATTGAAACCTATGAATCTATAGATGAAGGCTATACCTATAGCCTGTTTTGCCGCGAACGTAACAGGGAGATGGAAATCTGGAATGGCTATCGCGCCGGTATTGATGGCGCCATTGAACAGTATGAGGCCGATGAAGCCTATGCCATTGACCTGCTCGATGAAGAAATTCTGGAAAAACTGCTGGATAAAGACCAGCTCTTTTACCGTATTGGACAGAATGCCGAATTTGATGCGCGGGTGGCCAAATGGATTGCAGCTGCCAATGGCGAAAGCCGCCGTGGTACCTCGGCACCAGCGCAGGTGGTGCAGCTCGACCGTCTGGTCGATGAAATGCGTTTGCACAAAGACACCAAAGAGCTGGAACTGATGCAAATTGCGGCAGATATTTCTGCCGAAGCGCATACCCGGGCCATGCAAACGGTTAAGCCAGGTATGATGGAATATGCGCTGGAAGCCGAACTGAACTATGTATTTGGCCGAAATGGCTGTGTTCCATCCTATAACAGTATTGTCGGTGGTGGTGAAAATGCCTGCATTCTGCACTATGTAGAGAACGACAAAGAACTGAAAGATGGCGATTTGGTGTTAATTGATGCCGCCTGTGAATATCAGTTCTATGCTTCAGATATTACCCGGACCTTTCCGGTGAATGGCAAATTCAGCCCCGAGCAAAAAGCGCTGTATAACCTTGTACTAGATGCTCAGCTTGCAGCAATTAATGCCGTACAGATTGGCAACTCCTATAAAGAACCGCATTATGTTGCGGTACGTATTCTGGTGCAGGGCCTGCTTGATTTAGGCATTATGCAGGGTGATCTGGACGAGATTATTGCGTCAGAAAGCTATCGTCAGTTCTATATGCATGGTACAGGCCACTGGCTGGGCATGGATGTGCATGATGTCGGAACTTATAAGGTTGATGGCGAATGGCGTGCTTATGAAGCCGGTATGGTGGTTACGGTTGAGCCGGGTCTATACATTGCCCCGGATGATGAAACGGTAGATCCAAAATGGCGTGGCATTGGCATCAGGATTGAAGATGATATTGTCGCGACCAAAAATGGACCACTGAACTTAACTGCGAAAGTAGTGAAAACTGTAGACGAGATTGAAGCGTTGATGGCTGCGACCAAATAAAAGCCGTACAGCTCAAAAGCCGGTCAGAAGATCGGCTTTTTTGATTTTGAATTAGCGTTAATGGATTAAATAGAGATAGACATCCAGACTAATTCACGAAAATATGCCAAACCCATTTAAAAATATTGCCAACGCTATGAGGAAATACATAGCCTAAAACAAAACAGCAAATGACTGTAAAAATTACAATTTTAACTGAGCTTATTGTAAGGCTGAGATAGAGGGATGAAAAAATTGCTAACCCTAGCCCCAAAAAAATCCCGGCGACAGCGTAGTAAAATGCTGTAATAAAACGTTCAGTATGATCCATTTATTATCCTAACATTCTAATTATTTTAAGAAATTATAGTATGGCTTTTAGATTGAATAATAGAAGACTTAACTTGCGGCCGGAAAGCCATGAAACATCCATTGTATGCCCCACAACAGAACCAAGATTAAAACGACTAAAAAGATAAGTTCTAATTTCTTCATGTTTTAAATTTTCTACAATGAATAGCATACAGCTGATACGAATTCTTTAATTTATTTTATCTACGTTAGGGCTGTCGCTTGCTCAGCTTAAGTCTGGCGCTCCGGGCTTTGTATAGATGTTATATTGCATACCATTCCAGTGTCATCTTATGGAATAACATCTTTTAAACGGGATTTATGGTCAGAACACGCAAGCGCTGAAGCTCAGAAATTCCAGCCATCCACACGAATCATTATAAAAATCCAATCCCTTGATGTAATATAAAATCAATCATGATTAAGATGTATCTAAACTTTTGAGATACCACAAATAAGGATTCAAGCATGCAACAAGAAGTCATCATCGTGGGCGGCGGTATGGTGGGGCTGAGTTTGGCGCTCATGTTGGCCAAATCCAATATTGCGGTCAAACTGCTCGAAGCAATTCAATACCCGAATTATGATGATGCCAATCTTGCCCCGCATCACTCCAGTTTTGATGCACGAAACAGTGCGCTGTCGCGTCGTAGCGTACAGATTTATCAGGAACTGGGCCTATGGGAAGCCTTACAGGAACATGCTGTCCCGATTCTGGAAGTGCACATTACCGAGCAGGGCAGTTTTGGGAAGGCGCGTCTGCAAGCTGAACAGGAAAAAGTCGAAAGTTTTGGACAGGTGATTGAAAATGCCTGGTTAGGCCGGGTGTTATTGACTCAGGTGCGCGCAGAGCCTTTAATTGAACTGATTGATGGGGTAAAAGTCACCTCGCTGAACCAAGATGCAGATCTGGCTTATCTGGAAGCGCAGCGTGGAAGTGAAGTCTTAAAACTGCAATCCAAACTGGTGATTGCTGCCGATGGCCGCGATTCATTCTGCCGTAAAGCCCTAGGCATTGGGGTGGATGAACATGATTATGATCAGGTCGCCATTGTAACCACCGTACAAACCTCTAAACCACACAATCATGTCGGTTTTGAGCGTTTCAGTCCTTTAGGTCCGCTGGCGTTATTGCCTTTGCCGGGTGAATATCGTCGTTCGGTGGTCTGGCCGGTGAAAAAAGGCACGGAACATGAATGGGTGGGGGAAGACAATGACCAGCATTTCCTTAATGCCTTGCAGCAGACTTATGGCGATCGGGCTGGAAAATTCCAGAAAACCGGACGCCGTTTTAGCTTCCCGCTTTCGCAGGTGCTGGCAGAAAAACAGGCAGTGGGCCGAGTAGTACTGATGGGTAATGCGGCACATACCATTCACCCGGTGGCCGGACAGGGCTTTAACCTGTGTATGCGCGATGCTTATGTGTTGGTGCGTTATTTAAAAGAACAGCTGGCTCAACAGGCCGATTTGGGCGATGCCGCCATGCTGCAAGATTATGAAAAATCCCGTCTGACCGATCAGCAGCGCGTGATCAAATTCTGTGACAGCGTGGTGCGTGGCTTTAGTAACCAGAATCCGGTGCTGAAACTACTCAGAAATACCGGTCTGATTGCCTTTGATACCATTCCGGGAATTAAACCACTTGTTGCCAACTATGCCATGGGACTAAAAGCATGAACCAGACAGCACACGTATTAGATGCCGTTATTGTGGGTGGTGGTTTGGTCGGTGGCTTAACTGCATTATTACTGGCCCAAGGTGGGGTACAGGCCACAGTGTTGGATGCCGCGCCAATTCTGGATACAGAAAAAACCTTAAGCGTGGCCAATCCGCGCGTACTGGCTTTAAGTCAGGCCACTATCCACTTGCTAAAAAATGTGGGTGTTTGGGATAAACTGGCGCGTCAGCAGCCTTATACCGGCATGCAGGTCTGGAATAAAAATGGCTATGGCGAAATCAATTTTGGTCAGCCGGCAGAAAAAACACCCGGAGTGGATCAGGTGCTAGGTTCAATGGTGGAGCCGAGTATTTTAAATCTGGCCATTCAGCAAACCATGCTGACGCAGATTCAGGATTATCGTACCCAGGTCAAAGTCACCCGGATTGAGCAGGGCATTGGCGTCTGGCATATTTTCTTGGCCGATGGTACGAAGCTCAGCACCAAACTGTTAATTGGCGCAGATGGGGCCAATTCCTTTGTCCGCGAACAGGCCTTTATTGATCTGGATGTGCTGGATTATCAGCAGGCAGGCATCAGTTGTGCTATTCGAACTGTCCAGCCGCATCAGCATGTGGCGCGTCAGATTTTTCTGGAAACCGGTCCACTGGCATACCTGCCAATGAGCAGCCTCAAGCCTGAACAGGATGGCCATTGGCAATCTATTGTCTGGACGCTACCAGAGGATTATGCAGAAGAATATGCCGCGTTATCCGATCAGGAATTTACCCAGCTGTTGACCCGTGAAAGCCATCATATGTTGGGTGAAGTACTGGAAGCTACACCACGTGCCCGTTTCCCTTTAAAAGCCCGTGCTGCGCAGCACTATGTTGAGCCGGGACTGGCACTGATTGGCGATGCGGCGCATGTGATTCATCCACTGGCCGGGCAGGGCGTCAATATTGGCTGTCTGGATGCCGCAGTCTTGTGTGATGTTCTGCTGCATGACCGGGCACGTGGGGTCTGGGCGCATGAGCAGACCTTGAAGCGTTATGAGCATCGTCGTAAAGGTCAAAATGATGCAATGATGCACAGCATGTCTGCAATAGGCTGGCTGGAAACCACCCAGTTATTCCCGCTGGTCTGGGGACGTAATTTTGGCTTGAAGCAGGTTGAACAGCTGCCGGTGTTAAAAGATGCTTTTATGGCGCAGGCCAATGGTTTGCATCTGCTGAAAGACACGCGGTATGCGGTCTAGCTAGAAATAGTTATTTTTTAAACATTCATTAATACATGATTACGAATTTGGTTAAAAAAGACACGATTTTTTCGTCTTTACCTCTAGGCGAAAGGCGCAGAGATTGATAAATTTCTTCCTAATTGCATGACAACGTTCACCAGGACTCAATTGAGGTCATTTGCGGGGAGATTAAAATGACGGATATGAACGATTATGATGATGTAGAAGATACCACCGTCGATGACGATGAGGCAAAAGCGGCTGAAAAAGGTGCACTGGACAGCGAAGATGCCGTAAACGATGGTGATGTGGCGGAAGCAGAAACCTTAACCGTAACCGCTAAACAGAAGCAACGCCAAGCGTTAGAAGATGAAATTGCGGCCTTCTTGGCACGTGGGGGAAAAATTACTGAAGTCCCACCAGATGAGGCTGCACGCGAATAAGAAAAAAGCATCACCGGAGTGATGCTTTTTTATTGCGAATCAACAGCCAGAATCAGTCATCGCGGTTTTGGCTCAGTTCCAGCGCACGCTGATAAGCCACTTTTTTCTTGATCCCGGTTAAATCGGCGGCCAGCTGTGACGCTGCTTTCACCGATAAATCCTGTAGCAGTCGGGTGAGCAGCTGATCCAGCTTTTCCTGCTCCAGATCTTTTTCCGCGGTTGCACCACCCACCACCAGTACAATTTCACCTTTTTGCTGATGATGATCGGCTTCAATAAAACTGACCAGCTCACCCAGCGTCATCTTCTTGATGGTTTCAAAGGTTTTGGTAATTTCACGGGCAAAACCGACCGGGCGCTCGGCCCCGAAAATATTGGCCATATCTTTAACGCTGTCCAGAATCCGGTGTGGCGCTTCATAAAAAATCAGGGTCGCAGTCTGGTCTTTAAGTTTTTCCAGACTCAAGATACGCTGTGACTGTTTTGACGGTAAAAAGCCTTCAAAGCTAAAGCGGTCACTCGGTAAACCAACCGCACTCAGCGCTGCAATTGCGGCACAGGCTCCCGGAACCGGAATCACCCGGATATTGTGTTCTTGTGCGGCGCGGACCAGTTTAAAACCGGGGTCGCTAATTAGCGGAGTACCGGCATCACTAATCAGGGCCATATTTTCGCCGTTCAGCAGGCGCTGAACCAATATATCAATTTTGTTACTTTCATTATGTTCATGGCACGCCGTTAACGGAGTTGATATATTATAGTGCTTTAATAATTGAGCGGAGGTCCGAGTATCCTCTGCCGCAATAATATTTACAGACTTTAGAACATCAATCGCCCGGTAGGTCATGTCGTCTAAGTGCCCAATTGGGGTGGCTACAACAAATAACTGAGCACTCATAAGGTTTCTCCATGTTTAGGCAAATTATTAATAACAATAAAAGACAGCTTCAAAAAGCAATCATTACCACGGCGCTGTTGGGCGCAGGACTTTCAGTCGCCCAGGCCGAGATTCTGGTCATTCTACCTGAATCGGGTCCTATGGCGCGAGCCGGTTTCAGTATTCAGCAGGGTTTTATGCACGCTTATCATGCATCGGGTGAGAAGATGCCGGTTAAATTGATTAATTCCGAGCAGCGCAAAATTGGTCCCTTGCTGCGTCAGCATGTCAATGCCAAGACCCGGGTGGTGATTGGACCTTTGGCACGTGCCGATGTTGAGCAGTTAATTGCGCTGCGGCCCAAAGTGCGTACACTGGCCTTAAACGAGGTGATCCAGCAGCATCCACGGGTGCTACAGTTTAGCCTGTCAAAAAAAGATGATGCACAGACCTTAAAACAGCTGTTCCAGAAAGATCAGATTAATCATCTGTATATTCTGCGTGAACCCGGCACCGAAGCTGAACATGAGCTGTTATTGATGTCTCTGGTGTCGCAGCTGGATTATCCGGTGGAGGTGGTGGACAGCCCGCCGAGATGGCTGAAACGTCAGCAGGGGGTGTTATTGCTGGGTTCGAATGGCTGGATCAATCGCCAGAACAGGTTGCCCAAAAAGCGCTTATACAGTCTGGCCAATGCCGTCGAGTCACAGCAGCAGTTACCGCAAGGCCTGCAGTTTTGTGATGCGCCGGCTTTATATCAGTCCCAATGGGCAGATGTACAGGCCGGGATTCAGGCGGCCAAGGCGGAACACTTTTCTTTTCAGCGGCTGGTGGCCTTTGGTGGAGATGCCTGGCAGATCGCCAATTATTATCTGAAACAGCCACAATTAAACCGCATCGAGTTTGAAGGGCGAACCGGTTTAATCCGGATTCAGGACAACCAGATTCAGCGTATTCCGAAATGTTATGTGCAGCAGAAACAGCTGGTGCAGATCCTGTAAATGGCCAGTCAGCGCGCGCGTCTAGGCCAGTGGGCCGAACAGCAGGCTGCAATGTTATTAGAGCAGCAGGGTTATCAGATTCTGGCGGCCAATTACCATTGCCGTTATGGTGAAATCGACCTGATTGCCCGGCAGGATCAGCAGCTGGTGTTTGTGGAGGTAAAGGCGCGATCTTTTAGCGATTATGGCCGGGCGGTGGAGGTGGTTTCCATCTCCAAGCAGCAAAAGCTGATTAAAACTGCGCTGACCTATTTGAGCAATTCTGCACAATTACAGGATTTTTATTGTCGATTTGATGTGATTTGTTTTGATTTTACTGAACAAATTGCAAAAACAGTACAGCAAGATTTTTCCAATTTCACGTATGATCTGCAATGGATTGAAAATGCTTTTACTTTTGATTCAGAGTTCATTAATCTTTGAAGAGAATTGAAGCAAAGATGCTTGAAAACAGAAATGAATAAGTAATGAGGAGTCTTGCTGAGTGTTAAATCGTATCGCAATCACAGTGCTGTGTGTGGCAAGTTTATCCGGCTGTGCAAGTTTTATTTCCAGTGGTACGGGTTCTGCACCTGTAGGAACGGAAAGTGGCGCACGCTCACTTGGCCAGGTCTTTATTGATAACTCCATTGAACGTACAGCAAAAATTAATTTATATAAGCTGGATGCCCGTTTTAAACAGTCACGCGTTAATATTGAAAGTTTCCACGGCAATGTATTACTGACCGGTCAGGTGCCAGATGCACATTTGAAGCAGTTGGCGGAAGACAATGTCCGCGCCATGAGCGATGTTAAAACCGTACACAACTATATTGCCGTGGGCAACCAGATTGGTTATAGCACCATCATGCAGGACACCACCGTGACCGCCAATACCCGTGGCCTGATTATGAAAGCGCCGGTGGTTTCCGACAGTAAAGTGCGAATTCACACCGAAGATGGCGTGCTGTATGTGATGGGCCGTTTGAATAATGCGGAAATCGCCGATTTAAATCAGGTGTTACAGCAGGTCGGTAATGTCACCAAAATTGTGACCTTAATTGACAATATTGAAGCCTCACAGGCCACATCTTCTGGTTTTGCCAGCCCGATGATGAATGTACAGCCGGATGTACAAACCCCGGTCGCCATTGATCCGGACCAGATCGAGCCAACGAATGCGCTCTAAGTTGTTCCAGTTTAAAACGCAGCTGCAATATCGTCTGGTTCAGGCCAAAAGTGTATATCAGGAATTCCGCCTGTATGATTTTGGCAGTTATGCCCTGAACCGTTTGACTCCACGACAGGGCTATACGGTAGAGAACGATCTGGCTTATGGAGCGAATGAACGCCATCAGCTGGATTTGTACCGGACTGCCCAGCCACGTCCCCAGCAGCCGTTAATTGTTTTTGTCCATGGTGGTGCCTGGTCACGGGGTGATAAAAAAGATTATCGCTTTGTTGGCGAAGCTTTTGCCCAACAAGGTTTTGATGTTGCCGTCATTAATTATCAACTGGCGCCGCAGAATATTTTTCCGGTCTATATTGATGACCTGACTTTGGCACTGAACTATCTGCATGATCAGCAGGCAGAGTTAAGGATTAACACTGATCAGATTATCCTAATGGGGCACTCGGCCGGTGCGTTTAATATCATGTCGGTGCTGTATCATCCGCAGCCTTATGCGCTGAACTGCCGAGACAATATTCGGGCTGCGATTGGCTTGGCTGGTCCCTATCATTTTGACTATAAAGATGATCCGCTTTGTGCCGATGCATTTGATCAGACCATTCCTTATCATGATGTGATGCCGTATTACTTTGTGGAAAGTAATCACATTCGTCACTATTTGCTGGTGGCTGAGAATGACCAGATTGTGCATTTGAGTAATGCGGTTGATTTTGATCATGTGCTAAACAAGCATGGCAATCATAGTCAGCTGATCACCATTCCACGCACCGGGCATGTCAGTATTATGGGCTCGGTATCGAGTCTGTTTAGCCGTTATTTTAAGACCAAGCACACGATTATGCAGGCGCTGGAAGAAACACTAAGTTCCTGAGTAGCGTCTCTTTAGAGCCAGGCTTTGCTGTCGTCTGCGACGGCAGAGCCTTCGGTCACGTGTTTGATCATGGCATGGGCAATACTGCCTTTGAACGGAATATTCGGCAGTTGATCAAATTTAAAGAATTGCGCATCGCTGATTTCTTCTTCCTGTAACTGCAGTTCACCACCGGCATATTCGGCTTTAAAGGCAATCATCAGGTTGCTTGGAAAAGGCCAGGGCTGACTGGCCAGATACTGAATATTCTTTAGCTGGATACCGACTTCTTCCGCGGTTTCACGGCGTACCGCTTCTTCCAAGGTTTCTCCCACCTCAACAAAACCGGCAATCAGGCCATACATATTGGTGGTGTTTCGCGCATTTTTGGCCAGCAGAATTTCATCTTCACCGCGGGTAATGACGGTAATGACACAGGGTTGTACACGTGGATATTGGCGATACTGGCAGACCGGGCAAACCATGGCATATTCGGTGGCATGCGCTTCGGTTGGATGGCCGCAGTGGCTGCAAAAACGGTGATTACGACGCCATTCTAGCAACTGGATTGCACGGCTGGCCTGTTCAAATTCGGCACTGTTCCAGAACTGTAACAGCTGGCGAATTGGCAATAATTGATAGCCTTCAGGAATGGGCTCATCGGGGAGTAAGTCGCGGGCAATCACCTGATTGCCCGTAGACAGGTCACTTGCTAATTTTTCAACTCGGGGCAGTTGAAACTGTTCATCGACCAGCAGTTGCTGTTGGTGAAAAATATAGGCAAGTGAGAGTTCAGACATTAGGCTACAGCTTTCAGTTTTTCGCTACTTGCCAATGCTACATCAAACATCGACTGTAAAACAGGCTGTTTGTTTTTTAAATTGTCAATCAGCATGTCGGCACCGGCCAAGGTGTCTAACACGGCATTCAGCTCGTCACTACTGAGCGTTTCACCGGCTTCGCATTTACGATAGATAAAGTCAGCGGCAGTCAGCAGCGCCTGCTGGCCTTTTTCTTCATTCAGGAACAGCAGGGCACCGGCCACTTCACGCAGCTGGGTACAGGTGTTTTCCAATAAACGCACATCCTGATCCTGAACGTGCTGCACCAGAATCTGCTGAGCCAGATCAATTAAGGTTTTGGTTTCGCTCAGCAATACTTCATGCGCTTCATCTAAACGGTCCAGCGAAATGTGCATGTTGTTAACGCGCAGCTGTAAACGGCTAGAGGTATGATGACGCTCCAGCACCCCAATCGAGTTCATCGCTGATAAAATGGTGTTCATCAGCTGCTGGGCAAAGCTTTCTTCTTTGAGCACTTCGGCCTGACTCAAGGCGTCGGCCTGAACCAGCAGATCACGGTGGGCTTCATTCAGGTTCAGCACTTTAAAGATATTGGCCAGATCTTTGAGCTTGGCTTGCAACTCCTGGGTTTTTTCAGGGGTCATGTTCTGGTAGTTGTATTCGATGTCATTGCGAATCTGCGCCATTTCGCTGGTCGCCAGAGCACTGATGGTCTGCATGGTTTCAAAATCCGGACCATACAGATGACGGCTGAAGACCTGTAACTGGGTGTCAGTCAGCAGGTCTTCACCAATATTCAGCTGTTCGCGGATGTGCTGGGCCACCTGATCTTCCTGGCTAATGCACAGGCTCAGGATGTTGGCCAGATCACTTAACTGGGCCTGGAAGCTGTCTGGTGCGGCAAAGTATTGACGCATATTCAGTTCAATACTGATTAAGGTGCGTAAACGTGGTTCATTCAGCAGCAGGTTATCAATCTGGTTTAACGCCACATAGACCAGATTCCAGTATTGTTGGCTTGGATGCTGGGCGGATAGACCGGCTAAATAGGTGCCGACCAGTTTCATGGCTTGCAGATCCAGCTCGGATTCTTCCTGCTTCAGCAGTTTGTACAGTGACAGTTTATACAGCTGATGCACATAGCCTGATTTTTCCAGACCGGGTGCTTGTGGCAATTTGAATTCCGGGTGAATACAGTCCAGCAGAGATTCAATATGCTGGCCTTCCTGGGTGAGTGGTTTACCCAAGGCACGTTCCAGACGGTTTAAGGTATCGAGCAGGAACTGTGGAATTTTAACTTCGCGCAGACAAATAAATTCGATGTAGCGCTTGAGCATGGTGGTGCCTTCACTTAAGGCAATCACGTCTTCAGTTTTAATTTGCGCCGGATTCCCCATAATCTTGCGCATTAATTCTGCTGAATATTGGGCAATTTTTGCCAGGCTCGACATATCAATCAGGGCCAGTACCTGGGCACATTGCTCAAACTGGTTAAGGGCATCATCAATCCCGAAAGGTAAAGTCTGATCTTCTGCCAAGGTGCTGACTGCGGATTCCACCAATTTGATTGAATTATCAACCTCATTTTTTATTATCAGTAACGCAGTCGGATCAAAATGAATAGAGGTTTGGTAAGACATGTATCTGCACCTTTCCTAGTGTTTTATCTGTTTATGGGCCTGCTGCAAAAACAGCAGACCTGTTTATCTTAACTATAACTGAACTAGGAACAGATTAAATACAAAAAATTACAATCGTCGGTTTTTTATTTGGCAAAAAAGCAGGGCTGTCCATGCTTTTCTTCAAATTGTTTGACCCAATTCTCATGTGCTTCCAGCTCTGCGGCGGAAGGCAGAATCACCGGCAATTCCACTTCAATGCTGCGACGACCCGATTCACCGCTTTGTTCTTCATGATGAGCTGACAGGGCATCCATATCAAAGGATACCTGGCCACCGGTCATGGCCAGATAGACATCGGCCAAAATTTCAGCATCGAGCAAGGCGCCGTGGAAGGTACGGTCACGCGCCGGAATTTCATAACGCTTCACTAAGGCATCGAGCGAGTTCTTTTGTCCCGGATGCTTGTTTTTGGCCATTACCAGGGTATCGGTGACTTCACACACCGCCGATAAATCGCCTAGACCACAGCGGTTAAACTCCATATCCAGGAAGTTCATATCGAAGGTGGCGTTATGCGCAATAATTTCCGCGCCTTTTAAATAGTCATACAGCACTGCAGCAATTTCGGCATACTTCGGCTTGTCTTTTAAAAACTCATCCGAAATACCGTGCACCACTTCCGATTCACCGACCGGTTTTTCCGGGTTGATATAAATATGAATCGAGCTGCCGGTCAGTTTGCGGTTGACCATTTCAATCGCGCCGACTTCAATAATCCGGTCACCATCCTGATAATAAAAACCGGTGGTTTCCGTATCCAGAATCAGCTGGCGTGGACCATAAGCCTGAACCGTGGCCGGGGTAATCACAATATGGGGATGCGATGACGTGTTTGCTGGCGCTGTTGCACTCTGGTTCTGGGTTTCATCTTGGATCAGGACTTCGTTCTGATTCGGGCTGTCATTTTGACTGAGGGTTTGCGTCACGGTAATGCTGTGCTGGGTCAGACTGAGATGATCCTCCTGCACCATTAGCAGTTCTTCTTCGACTTCAACGTCTAGTTGGCTGTCGTCTAGATCGAAGCCAAAAGGGTCGTCGAGCAACCAGTCAGATTCTGCTTTTTTTTTAGCCGTGCCCGGCGGGATGACTTCAGACTCAGCGCTTTTATCTTCAGTAATGATTTGTACCGGCGTCACTTTGACCTGCTGTGCAAATACCAGATCGGCCCCTTTGTTGGCCAGCTGATCGGCCATTTCATTGCCAGCATGGCCAGCGTGACCTTTAATCCAGTGCCATTCAATTTCACGACCCTGACAGATGGCATCCAGTTTTTGCCATAGGTCCGGATTTTTCACATCTTTCCAGTTTTTCTTTTTCCAGCCGGCAATCCATTCGGTCATGCCGCGTTTGACATAGTTGGAATCGGTCCAGAGAATCAGTTTGGCCTCTGCCGGGCAGAACTGAATGCCTTCAATGGCTGCCGTCAGCTCCATACGGTTGTTGGTGGTTTCCAGTTCCCCGCCATAGAGTTTGTGCTGCTGGGTTTCTGTAATGACATATGCACCCCAACCGCCCAAGCCAGGGTTTCCACGACAAGCACCATCCACATATAGTGTGATTGTTTGAGACATAAGCCAGATCCAAAAAGAGCCAAATAAAAACCGAGCCGCTATTGTATAACGCAATTGCAGATCAGAAACGCCGAAGACGTCAATTTTTTAATTTCTTGTAACATTTATATTAGAATCGCGCTAGAGTAAAACCTTGTGTCGTAGTGATGCTTCACTACAATGTCAAATCTAAAAAATAATTTATAGACGAGTTGTTTGGATTTCCTATGTATAAACCAACCACACGCATGTGGCAGCCTATGGTCCCGGCACTATTTAAAATTACAGTTTTGGGTTCAGCGCTGGCCGCGCTCGGCATCAGCACCGGCTGTACCTCTACACAAAGTGCCAGCAAAGCGTCAACGTCGAGTCAGGTTGGTTCAGGTTATCTGGACGCCAGCAGTTTAGATTCACTGGAAGATTTATTGTCGGCCACCGACATGCGCGCGGTAGAAGGTGACCGTTTACTGATTTTAAAACACGGTGATGTCTGGAAGCGCATGACCGTAGGTTTCAAAATGGATCTGGAACACTGGAATCCGCGTATTGAAGCGCAGCGCGGCTGGTTTATTTCACGTCAGCCGTATATTGACCGTTTAAGTGCGCGTGCTTCACGTTATTTGTATCACACGGTCAAAGAAGCCGAGCGCCGTGGCATGCCAACCGAACTGGCGTTATTACCAGTCATTGAAAGTTCGTACGACCCGGCAGCGACCAGTAGTGCTGCTGCGGCCGGTTTATGGCAGTTTATTCCAAGTACCGGACGTATTTATGGTCTGAAACAGACCCCGCTGTATGATGGCCGCCGTGATGTGGTCGAATCGACCCGTGCTGCCTATGAATTCCTCGGTAGCCTGTATAACCAGTTTGGTTCCTGGGAGCTGGCTCTGGCCGCTTATAATGCCGGACCGGGCCGTATTCAGCAGGCGATTAACCGCAACAAGGCTGCCGGTTTACCGACCGATTACTGGTCACTGAAATTGCCACAGGAAACCATGAACTATGTGCCGCGTTTCCTGGCAGTGGCGCAAATTATTAAAAACCCAGGTGCCTACGGGGTGCGTTTGCCGCCAATTGCCAACCGTCCCCATTTCCGTGAAGTGACGGTCGGTGCGGTGAATTTAAATGATGTGGCCAATATTACTGGTCTTAGCCGTGCCGAGTTATATGCGCTGAACCCAGGCCATCGTACTGACCGAATTGACAGTGCCAGCCCGATGCGGATTCTGATTCCAGCCGATTTAAGCCCAACAGTCGATGAACGTCTGAAAAACCTGCAGGGTGGTGGATTGCTGGCCAGCAACACACGTCCAGCCGTGACGACGCAGACCACGACCAGTGCCCCAGCTGCAAAAACCACCACACCGGCCCTGACGGCCAGCGTGACTCAGCGTACTGCTACGACTACGCCAGCGAGCACAGCCAAAACCGCTAGCAGCACGACCACAACCAGCACCAAGCGGATCAGTACGCCACGCGGTTCATCGGCTTTGGCCTCTTTTGCGGCCAATTCAGATATTCCAAGTGCTCCACGTATTCCGGTGGCCATTACCCCGGCACAGAATATTCAGCCGGTGAAGGTCGAACCGCCAATTTCAGCAGCAGAACGTGAACAGATTCTGGCGGCAGTGAAAACTGAAGACCAGAACAAAACGGTAGAAGAGGTGTTGCAGCCGGTGGCCTCTCAGGCTGAACAGGCGCAGGTGGTGGCCGAGTTAAAAGAAATTGCACCACAAGGTACTGAAATTGTCGATCCTTATGATGGCAAAATTAAGCTGACCGCGATTCAGACCAGTCTGTCGGTGGCCGAGCAGCAAGGCAAAGAGCTGACCAAAGGTTTTGCTTACCCGAAAAGTGTTGCGGATAGCACCCGTCCAGATTCAGATGAAGCCCAACGGAATCAGGGCAAGAACGTGATCAAGACCGACACCGAAGTGGTGGTGGTACCGCCAAAAGGCAAACGCAGTACCTATACGGTACAGGCCGGCGATACCCTGGTGCTGATTGCCATGAAAAATGGGGTGAACTGGCGTGATGTGGCGAAATGGAACCAGATTGATCCAAACTCGACTTTATATGCCGGTACCACCATCTATTTATATAATGCCAAACTACAAGCAGCTGCGCCAGCCAAAGCCAAAGAGCAGCCGGAATCCTATGTGGTTAAAGCCAACGATACCTTAACCGGCGTGGCCAATCAGTTTGGTTTATCGGTCAAGCAATTGGCGGATTATAATAATCTGAACACAAGCAGTGGCCTGTTTGTCGGTCAGAAACTGAATCTGAAAGAAACAGCAGAGATGCGTGCCAAGGCAGCAGAGCAGAAAGCGGCTGAAACCAAAGTAGCCACGCAAAGCTATACGGTGAAGCGCGGTGAATATCTGAAACTGATTGCAGACCGTCATGGCTTGTCCAATGCAGAACTGGCAGCCTTAACTCCGGGTCTGACTGCTGGCAGCAGTTTGCTGGTTGGACAGCGGATTAATGTGCCTGTGGGTGATTCGAAAGCCGAAGCAAAAACTGAAACGGCCACAGAGAATCGTCGTGCAGCGCCAAGTACATCAACAGCTGAGATTAAAACGGAAAACTATACTGTCCAGCGCGGCGACACCTTATCGAGTGTGGCCGCACAAAGCAAAATGAGTCTGGCTGATCTGGCCACCTTAAACCAGATTTCGACCAATACCGGCCTGCGAATTGGACAAACTTTAAAAATTCCAGCCGGTTCGACCATCCCGGATAGTTATACAGTACAGTCGGGCGATACCTTAACTGCCATTGCCAACCGCTATAACCTGAGTCTGGAGCAGATTGCCAGTTTAAATGGCATCAGCCGGACTGCCGGTTTACGTACCGGCCAGCGCCTGAAACTCAGCGGTGAGCCAGCGCTAGTGGAAGAAAGTAAGGTCAGCACAACTGCTGCAGCCTCAGACATTCATATCGTAAAATCGGGTGAAACCCTAAACAGTATTGCGCGTAAATATCATTTGCAGCTGAATTATCTGGCTGCACTGAATGACCTGCCACGTACTGCTGCACTACGAATTGGCCAGCGTTTAAAAATTGAAGGTGATCTGGACAGCAGTAGCAACCGTGCCGCGGAAAGTGCAGCGGTGAGCAGCGCCAGCACGGGTAAAGCAACCGAAACCTATACCGTTAAAGCCGGTGAGTCCTTAAATGCCATTGCCAGCCGTACCGGTATTTCGGTCGCTGAACTGGCAGCCTTGAATGGCCTGAGTCCGCGTGCCGGTTTAAGAGTTGGCCAAACCCTGCAACTGCCGAAAACCATTATGGAATATAAGGTTAAACGTGGTGATACCCTGATTGGGTTGGCCAGCCGTTATGGTCTGGAAACCAGTGAACTGGCCGATATGAACGAGATTAAACCGAATACGCAGCTGCGTATTGGAGAGATCATCAAGGTTCCGAACCTGTAATTGCCGGGCACAAGGAGTCGTGACCGCATGAACAGATCTTTATATCGCTTGAGTGCTGTGGCAATAGCACTGGCTTTGACCTCAAGCTGGAGCTGGGCTGCGCTGCAGACCACGCCGTATATCGCGCTGCACAGCAGTCCGAAATACAGCCAGCTTGCGGCCATGCCCTATGCCAATCCGCAAGCGCCCAAAGGCGGCATGCTGAGTCAGTCCAGCAATGGCACTTTTGACAACCTGAACAGCATGAACGGTAAGGGCAGTGCGACCGATGGGGTGAATTATCTGTTTGATTCGCTCATGACCAGCTCGCTAGATGAGCCGGGGGTGATGTACCCACTGCTGGCAGAAAAAGTGACTTATGATCCGAAGCAGACCAAGTTTGTCATTTTTCATCTGAATCCAAAAGCACGTTTTAGTGATGGCACACCGGTCACCGCGGCTGATGTCAAATTCAGTTTTGATACCTTCCAGAGCAAATCTAATCCGGGTTTGCAGATGTATATTGCCGATTTGGATAAAACCGAGGTCTTGTCCAGACATCAGGTCAAAATGACCTTTAAATCCGATAACAACAGTGAAATGCCGCTGATTTTATCGGCCTTACCGATTTATTCCCAGAAAGACTGGCAGGGCAAGGACTTTAGCCGGATTACCTTGCAGCCGATGCTGGGGTCAGGCCCGTATCTGATTGAACGGATTGATGCCGGACGCAGTATTACTTATAAGCGCAATCCGAACTATTGGGGCAAAGATCTGCCGGTAAATAAGGGCCGTTATAACTTTGACCGGCTTAAATTTGTCTATTACCGCAATATGGATGTGGCCTTTGAAGGCTTTAAGTCGGGCCAATACACGCTGCATGAAGAATATACCGCGCGCAAATGGGTGACGGAATATCAGTTCCCGGCAGTGAAAGCGGGGATGGTGGTGAAATATAAGTTCCGGCATGAAAACCCGGTGCCAACACAAAGTTTTGTGTTTAATACCCGGCGTGCACCGATGCAGGATATTCATTTCCGTCAGGCGCTCAGCCATGCCTATGATTTTGAATGGCAGAATAAAGCCCTGTTTTACGGACAGTATCAGCGTTTGCAAAGTTATTTTAGCAATAGCGAACTGGAAGCCAAAGGTCGTCCAAGCGCGGCGGAGCTGGCACTGTTAAAGCCGTATTTAAAACAGTTGCATCCGGTGCAGCGTCAGGGGGTGCTGGCCAACTGGAAATTCCCGGTCAGTGATGCCAGCGGTTTTAACCGCAGCGGTCTGCTCAAAGCCCGGCAGATCCTGCTGAATGCCGGCTATCGCTTCAAGGATGGCCGTTTGCTTGATCCGAAAGGCAACACCATCCAGCTGGAATTTTTAATTCATCAGGATGGCTTGCAGCGTACTTTAATGCCTTTTGTGCGCAATTTAAAACGTCTGGGGATTGTGGTGAATATCCGCCAGGTCGATGTGCCGCAATATATTGAACGGATGCGCCGGGCAGAATTTGACTTAAGCACCATGGTCTTGCCACAGTCCTTAAGTCCGGGCAATGAACAGGCGCAATTCTGGAGCAGTGCCGCGGCAGATCAGCCGGGCAATTATAATTATGCCGGCATCAAGAATCCGGTCATTGATGACATCATTCAGAAAATTATTTACGCGCCTGACCGCCAGCAGCTGATTGTCCGGACCAAAGTGCTGGACCGCTTATTACGCGCTGGTTATTACCAGATTCCGACCTATGGCAAAGGCGAGCACTGGCTGGCCTACTGGAATATGTACCAACAACCGAAAATAAAACCAAAACTTTCCATTGGACTTGATTACTGGTGGAGTGATGCAGCCGGGGCGCAAAAAGTAGCCCAGTATCTGCGTAAACAATAAGCTGGCTTTGCCACAAGGATGCTGAGCGCATGGGAACCTATATCCTGAAACGTGTGTTGCTGATTATTCCCACACTGTTTCTGATTTTGCTGATTAACTTTATTGTGATCCAGATTGCCCCGGGCGGTCCGGTCGAGCAGGCAATTCAGCAGGCAGAAGCCTTTCAGGGCATGGGCGGGAGTGGCAGTGCCGAAACTGCTGCGGCCGGTTCAACGCCCTATCAGGGCGCCAAAGGTCTAAGTGATGAAATGGTGGCTAAAATTGAAGCGCAATATGGGTTTGATAAACCAATTCATGAGCGTTTCTGGCTAATGCTGAGCAGCTATCTGCAATTTGATTTTGGCACCAGCTTTTTTAAAGACAAGCCGGTGACCCAGCTGCTGTGGGAAAAACTGCCGGTATCGCTGTCTTTAGGATTGTGGAGCACCTTGCTGATTTATCTGGTGTCTATTCCACTCGGGATAAAAAAAGCCCGTCAGCATGGTCTGATCTTTGATAAAGCCACGTCTATTTTGCTGGCCATTGGCTATGCCATTCCGGCCTTTGCTTTTGCGATTTTATTGATTGTATTTTTTGCCGGTGGTTCCTATTTTCAGTGGTTCCCGCTACAGGGATTGGTCTCGGAAAACTTCGATCAGCTGAGTCTGCTGGGTAAAATCAAAGACTATTTCTGGCATATGACCTTGCCGCTGCTGGCGATGGTGATTGGTGGATTTGCCGGGTTGACCTACTTAACCAAATACTCGTTTATGGAAGAACTGAATAAACAGTATGTGCTGGCGGCACGCTCCAAAGGCCTGACCGAATCGCGGGTGCTGTATGGCCATGTTTTTCGTAACGCCATGCTAATTGTGATTGCTGGCCTGCCGGAAGCATTAATTGGGATTTTCTTTGTCGGTAACCTGTTTATTGAAATTATTTTTAACCTCGATGGTCTGGGATTGCTGGGCTTTGAAGCGATTGTACAACGTGATTATCCAGTAATTTTTGGCACCCTGTTTATTTTTACCTTGTTAGGATTAGTCCTCAGACTGATCAGCGATGTGCTGTATCAGGTCATTGATCCACGGATTAATTTTGAATCACGGGGGGCCAAATAATGTCTCCCTTAATGCAGGCGCGGCTCCAGCGTTTTAAACAGAACCGGTTGGGATTTGGCTGTTTTATCGCCTTTGCCCTGATTTTTATCTTGTCCTTAGCAGCCGAGCTGATCGCCAATGACAAGCCGCTGCTGGTCAAATATGAAAACAGCTTATATATGCCGGTGTTCAAGGCTTATCCTGAAACCACTTTTGGCGGGGTCTTTGAAACCGAAGCAGAATATAAGGACCCGGCCGTGCAGCAACTGATTCAGGACAAGGGCTGGGCCATCTGGCCACTGATTGAATATTCTTATCAATCGCCGAATTTAGAGCTGGCTGTGCCGGTGCCGTCACCACCGACCAGCGATAACTGGCTCGGGACCGATGATCAGGGCCGAGATGTACTGGCGCGGATTCTCTATGGCCTGCGGGTATCACTGCTATTCGGATTTGCCTTAACGCTGGCCTCTGCTGCACTTGGCATTATCGTCGGGGCGATACAGGGCTATTATGGCGGCTGGGTCGATTTGCTGGGACAGCGGATTCTGGAAGTCTGGGGTGGTTTACCAATGCTGTTCATGGTAATGATTCTGGTCAGTATGTTTAGCCCAAGCGTGTACTGGCTGTTTCTGATTATGCTGCTGTTTGGCTGGCCGACCCTGGTTGGACTGGTCCGGGCCGAATTTTTAAGGGCACGTAATTTTGATTATGTCCGTGCTGCCCGCAGCCTGGGTGTGAGCGACCGTACCATCATGTTCCGGCACATCTTGCCCAATGCCATGAGTTCAAGTCTGTCACAACTACCCTTTATGCTGACTGCGAATATTACCGCGCTGACTGCACTGGATTTCCTCGGTTATGGTTTGCCGCCCGATGCTGCATCTTTAGGCGAACTGCTGCTACAGGGCAAGAATAATTTAAATGCGCCGTGGCTGGCATTGTCGGGCTTTTTTACCCTGGCAATTGTTTTATCTTTACTGATTTATATTGGAGAGGCGACCCGTGATGCATTCGATCCAAGACGCCAGTAAGCGCACGCCGGTGCTGACGGTACAGCAGCTCCAGATTCAGCATCAACAGCAGCTATTGGTGCACAATTTAAGTTTTGAATTACATGCTGGCGAAACGCTGGCGCTGGTCGGCGAGAGTGGTTCGGGCAAATCGGTCAGCAGTCTGGCCTTGCTGGGCTTGTTGCCGAGTCAGCTCCAGATTCAGGGGCAGGCACTGTTTCAAGGGCAGGATCTGCTACAGCTGAATCCGGTACAACTACGCCAGATTCGCGGCCAGCGCATTGCCATGATTTTTCAGGAGCCGATGACGGCATTAAATCCGCTGCATCGGGTGGAAAAAATTATTAGCGAAAGCCTGCTGTTACAAGGCTATTCCAAGGCGGAAACCCGGCAACGTGTGCTGCAATTGCTGCAAGATGTTGGCATTCCCCAGCCGGAAGATAAACTGAAGCGTTATCCGCATGAACTGTCTGGCGGGCAGCGCCAGCGGGTGATGATTGCCATGGCCTTGGCGCTTGATCCGGACATTCTGATTGCCGATGAACCAACCACTGCGCTGGATGTAACTTTACAGGCACAAATTCTGGATCTGCTGCAAAGTTTACAGCGTAGCCGGCAGATGGCCATGATTTTAATCAGCCATGATTTGAATCTGGTGCGGCATTATGCCGACCAGGTCATTGTTATGAATAAAGGCCAAGTCGAGGAGCAGGGGTCGGTTGAACAGGTCTTTCATGCGCCGCAGCAGGCCTATACTCGGGAGCTGCTGTATCATGATTTTGGTCAGGCTTTACAGGTAGAGGCGACTCAGCCTTTATTGCAACTGCAACAACTGGGTGTGAAGTTTCCCATCAAGCAGGGTTTACTCAATCGAGTCAAAGATTATTTTGTCGCGGTGGAGCCGCTGGATTTAAATCTGGCCCAAGGCGAATCCATCGGTATTGTCGGGGAAAGTGGTTCCGGTAAAAGCTCGCTGGCGCTGGCGATTTCGCGTTTAACTGCCAGTGAGGGCAAAATTGATTTGCTGGGCCAGGATTTGAACCAGCTTTCGGAAAAGCAGCTGCGGCCATTACGCAGTAAATTTCAGATTGTATTTCAGGACCCGTTTAGCAGCCTGAATCCGCGTTTAAATGTCGAGCAGACCATTGGCGAAGGGTTGGCCTTACAAAAACTGTCAGCATCCGAAATTCAGCAGCGTATTGATCTGGCACTGGAAAAAGTTGAATTGCCGGTCAGTTTTAAAACCCGTTATCCGCATGAACTATCCGGTGGACAGCGGCAACGGATTGCACTGGCACGTGCGCTGGTGCTGAAACCGAAACTGCTGATTCTGGATGAGCCGACCTCGGCGCTGGACCGCACCACACAACGCGCCATCGTTAAACTGTTGCGGCGTTTGCAGCAGCAGGAGCAGATGAGCTATCTGTTTATCAGCCATGATTTGCAGGTGGTCAAGGCCTTGTGTCAGAAGGTATTGGTGCTGAAACATGCAAAGGTGATGGAATTCCAGCGTACTGAAGATCTGTTTGCACAGCCACAAACTGACTATACCCGGCAGCTGATTCAGGCTAGTCAATACTAATCGGTAATGATTTTTGACAATATGAGTTGTCAAAAACTGCTTGACCATTGTGGAAATTCAATGGAGTATTTGCTCTAGAACACAATGTCAGGATTGACCGATGAGCCAGATTGCAGATCAGCTTCAAATTAGAAAGACCACATTTAAAAACCGCATCATTAAAGGCGCTATGAGTGAGGCGCTGGCCAATACGGCTGGTCAGCCGAACCAGTTACATTTGGGCTTATATGAGGCCTGGGCCAAGGGTGGGCTGGGCTGTGCCATTACCGGCAATGTCATGGTGGATATTCGTGCCAAAAATGAACCGGGCGTGGTGGCCATTGAATCAGAACGTGATCTGGCCAAGTTGCAACAGTGGGCGCAGATTGGCAAGCAGTATGGCATGGTGCAACTGGTGCAGTTATCGCATCCGGGGCGGCAATGTCCGAAAGGCCTGAACAAAGAAACCGTCGCGCCTTCCGCGGTACCGTTTAGCCCGGCCTTGGCCACCACCTTTGGCACACCGCGCGAACTGCGTGAAGATGAGATTCTGAATATTATCCAGCGCTTTGCCCGCGCTGCGCAGATCTGCGAACAGGCCGGTTTTGAAGGGGTGCAGCTGCATGGCGCACACGGCTACTTAATCAGCCAGTTTTTATCACCGCTAACCAATAGACGTCAGGATCGTTGGGGTGGTTCGATTGATAACCGGATGCGCTTTTTGCTGGAAATTTATCAGGCGGTGCGCGCCGCGACCTCTGACAATTTTATTATTTCGGTCAAGCTGAACTCGGCGGACTTTCAGCGCGGCGGCATTAGTGAAGAGGATGTGATTCAGGTCTTTAAAGCAATTGATGCTGCCGGAATTGACCTGATTGAGGTATCAGGGGGGACTTATGAAGCACCGGCCATGGCCGGAGTAAAAGCGGAAAAACGCAAAGCCTCGACTTTAGCGCGTGAAGCCTACTTCTTGGAGTTTGCGGAGCGGATCCGCCAGGAAGTTCGTTGTCATTTAATGGTGACCGGCGGTTTCCGGACCGTACAAGGCATGAATACGGCACTGGCCAGCGGCGCCTGTGATTTTATCGGGATTGCTCGCCCATTTGCGGTAGAGCCAGATCTGGCACATCGTTTGCTGGCAGGGCAAGACGTGCGTTATGGTGTCGATAAAATTAAGACCGGCATTCCACTGGTTGATAAAATGGCAATTATGGAAATTATCTGGTATGCCGCGCAGTTCAAGGACATTGCCCAAGGCAAACAGCCGAATCCAAAACTCTCGCCTTTAAAAGTATTTTTTAAATATTTAAAAGGCAATTTGACTGCAGTCATTAAAGGACAGATTAACTCGCGTAAATCGGCCTAAACAGAAATGGGGGAGGGATGATCCATCCCGATTCCCCATCTACGCTTTATTCAACTTTTTTTGAGCATTTCCATCCACATCAGCAGGAGACTGTATGACGTGGATGATAGCAGGCCTGTTATGGCTGTCAAAAACAATGATCTGGGCGCAGGTGAGATGACCGTTTTAAACGGGTGATAGTATTTTTCATACTTCCCGTTCTGTACAAATAAAAAGTTGCAGCAATAAAAAAGCCCAAGTCGCAATGCTTGGGCTTTTTTATGAATCACGTATGTGACCCGAATATGGCGTCCCTACGGGGATTCGAACCCCGGTTACCGCCGTGAAAGGGCGATGTCCTAGGCCTCTAGACGATAGGGACAGTGCAGAAGAATATTTTAAACCGCTTCTTTTGATTGGAAGAAGTGGCGTCCCTACGGGGATTCGAACCCCGGTTACCGCCGTGAAAGGGCGATGTCCTAGGCCTCTAGACGATAGGGACTTAATAAAATATTACTTCTGAAATTGGCGTCCCTACGGGGATTCGAACCCCGGTTACCGCCGTGAAAGGGCGATGTCCTAGGCCTCTAGACGATAGGGACGTTTCAGAGGTGGGCGTATATTAGGGTGAAAAAAGGAGGGTGTCAAACGCTTTTCTACAATTTTCTGGCTGCAAGGCTTTTAAGCGAATAAATTTAGAACAATTTGCATAAATCAGGTGAAAATTCCCTCAATTTAAGCACTTTCTGGCAGTAACTCGACCAAGGCCTCTAAGACTTGGGGATGCTGTAAATAGCCATAGACTTCATGAGGACGATCTACCGGAGTTTGTACCTGCTGGTTCAGAATGGCCGGTTTAAAATGAAACGGTGGTTCCGACAGTGGAAAGGCGGTCAGAAAATCATCCGGAGAATAAAAATTAATCCAGTCGCCATGCAGGGCAGTGGGGCGCTGAATCGGCTGTTGTAAATGCTCCTGAATCACCCGAAAGGCCAGCGGCGAACCGAGGGTAATAAAGCGTGCAATATTCAGTTCCGGATGCTGAATTAACAGATTATAGGCAATTACCGTGCCTAAGGAATGCGCCAGAATAATATGGGTGTTATCCTGACAGAGCTGGGCATAAATCCGGCTGTGTACCTCTTGAATAAAATGCGGATCGGCCAGGTATAAATAGGCTTCGACCAGAAATTTATGCAACAAGCTGGCATGCAGTTTGGGAAAATAATTGATCAGCCGGGCAAAATCACGCAGTGCAATATCCCGGCTTAAAGCACTAAGCCATTTCAGTTTCTGGTTAAAGTTAAGTGCATCATAGACTTGCAGATGCGGAATATTGCAATCGCCGGGGCGATGTTCTTCCACCACTGTGGTCGGTTTTTGAATTTTGACTGGATGCAGCAGTGGAAAATGCGGCCAGTGCTGCGGCATCAGGGTGCTGGCATTTAAAGTGTTTTGCAGATGATGTTTGGAGAGCAAATCGCCATAAAACGGCATACAGATGGCCTGTTTTAAATCGGCAAAAAATGGGACTGCTGGCTGCGTTTTAAACCCTGCTCCAGTATTGATAACCACAGTCGACGCAGTGAATCGGCAGTCTGGTGTTGCTGATTCATCCCATGAATGCAAATAATATTCATTGTAGGGCCAGCATGTGAATAAGAATGGCTTTATTTAACAGTATAGATAAAAAAAGAGCGGCCGGGGCCACTGCTGTCCCATAGTTTGCTTTAAATAAAAAAACCTGAGTCCTAACAGTTAAAATATGAGTGTAAACAAACACTTTAACGACCAGGATTCAGGTTTTGTCACATCAGAATACCGTATTTCATG